>JAEZHS010000668.1 GCA_023436825.1 Pseudomonadota bacterium
ATCGCGAGCTTCCAGCGCGCTCATGAATCATGAGCGAGCTGGAGCTCGCGGTCCGGAAGACCATGAGTCAGAGGCCGAGAGAAAACCCCTCCCTCAAAGGATCATCATCATCGAACCGAAAGCGCGCCTCGCCGGTCTGATGGGCGCGGCCGCCGACTTCGACGATCGCCGACTTGCGTCCGCCGACGGGCGCGGCATCGCGCACGGCGCGGCCGCTGAAGACGGCGCCGGTGCGGCTCTCGAACAGGCATTCGTCGCCCAGCATCGCCTCACGCCGCGCCAACTGAAGGGCCATGCGCGCGGTGACGCCGCTGCCGGTCGGGCTGCGATCGATCTGCCGGCCGGCGAAGATGCAGACATTGCGGCTCGGCCTGCCGTCGGCGCCGTTGCCGCCGTCGGTCAGGATGGTGCCGTAGAGAAAGGCGAGATCGGGCTCGTCGGGATGCGTAATCGGCACGGCCTTGGCCGCCGCCTCGGCGATCTCCTCGCCGGCATCGACGATGGCGCGCATCGGCGACGACAGGAGATCGAGTCCGATCGAATCGGCGGATAGGAAGGCATAGAACGCACCGCCATAGGCGATGTCGACCGTCACCGGCCCCCAGGTGCGCGTCGGCGCGATGCGATCGAGTGCATAGGCGAAGGCCGGCACGCTCTCGAAACGCACCGTGCCGTCGGCCGCGACGCGCGCGATCACCAGGCCGCACGGGCATTGCAGACGGACGATGGTTTCGGGCTCACGCCGCGCCACGCGACCACTGTCGACTGCCCAGCGCGCCAGCGCGATGGTGGCGTGGCCGCACATCGTCGAGTAGCCCTCGTTGTGCATGAACAGCACGGCGAGGTCGGCCTCGGGATGGTCGGGCTCGACCAGCAGCGCGCCGTACATGCCGTCATGGCCACGCGGCTCCAGCATCAGGCCGCGCCGCAGATGATCGAAGCGCTCGCGCGCCTCGCGCCGCTTGTCGAGCAGGGTCTTGCCCGAGAATCGCGGCCAACCATCGACGACGATGCGCGTCGGCTCGCCACCGGTATGCATCTCGACGGTGGAGAGGATCATCCGAAGACCTGCGGGAGGCCGGCGCCGATGCGTTCGTTCATCATCTCGATCGATCCGTCGGTGTAAGCCGCGATCTTGGCGCAGGCGAGATGGCGGGCCAGCGGATATTCGGCTCGCAGGCCGTTGGCGCCCATCGCCTGGATGCAGTCGGCGATGCGTCTCAGCGCCATCTCGGTCGCGAATTTCTTGGCATGGGCCGCCGGCAGCACCGCATCGCCGCCTTCGTCGATCAGGCGCGCCGCGCGATAGGTCAGCAGCCGCGCCGCCTCGAGATCGGTCGCGGCATCCACCAGCTTCCAGCGCACGCCCTGGTGATCGAGCACCGGCTGGCCGAAGGTCTTGCGCTCACGCGTGTAGCGCACCGCCGTCTCCAGCGAGGCCTGCAGCATGCCGCAGCACATGGCGGCGACGTAGGCGCGCGCGCCGTTGATGCCGGCGAGCGCCGCCTTGAAGGCCTGGCCCGGCGGATGCAGCACCGCCTCGTCGGGCGCGATGTAGTCGACCAGCCGAAAACCGCCGACGCCGATGGCGTGGCCGCCGTGCAGGTCGAACGGCTTGTCGCGTACGAAGCCCGGCCGGTCGGCCTCGATGGCGAAGCAGGCGATGCCGCGATAGCCCTGGCTCTTGTCGGTCTGGGCGTAGGCGACCGAGAGGCCGGCGACGGCGGCATTGGTGATCCACGCCTTGGCGCCGTTCAGCTTCCAGCCGCCCTCGACCTTCACGGCCGACATCTCGAGGCCGCCGAAATCGCTGCCGACACCAGGTTCACTGAGCCCTGCGCAGCCTATGACTTCGCCCGCGATCATGCGCGGCAGCAGGCGCGCGACATGGGCCGGCTGGCCGTCGCGGGCGAACCGCGCCACCGCGTTGTGATGGTTGATCAGCGCGAAGGCGAAGGCGAAGTCGTGTCTGGAGATCTCCTCGAAGGCGCGCAGCTTGCAGGAAAAGGAGAGCCCCTGCCCGCCGTGCTTCTTGGCAAGCTCGATGGTGTGCAGACGCTCGGCGCAGGCGGCCTTGATGGTCTCCAGCGGATAGCGCCGCTCCCATTCCCACCGCACAGCGTTGGGCGCGACGTGCCGTTCGGCAAATGCGCGGGCGCGCGCCACCACGGCACGCTCTTCGGGGGTCAGGACTTCGTCAAGCATCGATCTCCAACCATCCCATTGCTTCCCGGAATGCCGCAAAGCATTCCAGGCATATCCATTCATATTGCGCGCCGCGCGGATAGCCAGTGCCTGTCGTATAGCCTTCCGTGAGACCCGGCTCGGAGCCAGACGTGTCGGAGGCGAACTTAGCGAAGCAGCCAGCACAGTGATCGTGATCCCAGTCAGGGCGCGCATGAAAAGTCATGCGCTGCAGACACGCTCCCGCAAGCAGGGGGTGCCTTTGCAGATTCTCAAGCCGCCAGTCGACCATCATTTGACTATTATCGCACGGCTTGGCCCGATGCAGAGGTCTTCATGAATCGCACTCCCGCTCCGATTTCGCTCGTCAGCGCTCGCGGCCTGCCCTGGAAGCCCGGCCGCTCGGCCGAGGCTTTCGTCGACGGCGACCTCGAAATCCGGTTCACGCCGCGGCCGACGAACGGGCCGCAAAAGCCGCATCAGAGGGACGAGGTCTATATCGTCGCGGCCGGCTCGGGCTTCTATCGCGTCGATGGCGAGCGGACGGCCGTGGGGTCGGGCGACATGTGCTTCGCCGCCGCCTACGCCGAGCACGGCTTCGAGGATTTCACTGACGATTTCGCCATCTGGATCATCTTTTATGGCCCGGTGAAATGAACGTTCCTTTCTGGGTGGAGATCACCAGGCCGCCTTTCCTGGTCGTGGGCTGTCTCTTCTCGGCGTGGCTGCTCGTCCATAGGCTTGAATGGCTGAACGGCGGTTGGCAAAGAGTCGGTCTACGGATGTCGTCGACCGGGGCGCGTTTGGTGGCATGCGGGTTTCTGATCGCCGCTGCCTACTGGGCAGTGGAGTTGATCCGTTTGGTTGGCTTTCCGAGCCCCGTGAACCGTTGGACCTTTTTTGATCGCACGCTAGAATGCCAGCGACGCGGGTGTAGCTCAGGGGTAGAGCGTCGGCTTCCCAAGCCGTAGCCCAGCACCAGCATTTCCTGACTCCGCGCTCCCCTCCGCTAATGATGTCCGAATATGCAGGAAATACTGCATTTCCCAGTGTGGACGACGTTTCCTCAAAATTGATTGAGCTTCCCCCGCATTGGTGCATGAGTGGTGCACGCTGGACCTTCGGTTGCAGGTCAGCGCGAGGTGCACGCGATGCAGAAGACCATCACGAAGCGCGCCGTGGATGCGCTGAAGCACGGTGAGAGCCTGGCTGACACAGACCTTCCCGGCTTCGTTGTGCGCCGCTTGCCCTCAGGGCGCCTTTCCTACGGCTACAGGTACACGAAGGACGGCCGGCGGCACTGGCTGGCTATCGGCGTAGGAATCGCTCCTGAGGCCGCCAGGAAGGCCGCTACGGCCCATGCGGGCAAGGTGGCCACGGACGGTAATCCGGTCAGTGAGCGTCAAGAACGCCGTCTCCGCGCGCTTGCCGCTCTCACGCTAAATCAAGTTCTGGATGGATTTGTGGAAGGCCGTGTCCGCGGTCGGAAGCTGCGCACCGCTGCCGAAATGGCGTCTCTCCTCGACAGGCACGTCCGCCCCAAGTTGGGCACCCGGCCAGTCAACGAGATCAGGCGCCGGGAAATTGTTGATCTGCTCGACCAGATCGCCAACGCTAGGTCAACCCGCTCCCATGACGGTAAGTCGCGGCGTGTGGCGGACAAGGTCCTGGGCGTACTGCGCTCCGCCCTCAATTGGCACGCATCCAGGGACGATGATTTTCGGTCGCCGATCGTCCCCGGCATGGCGCACACGTCGATCAGTGAGATTGCCCGGGATCGCATGCTGGCCGATGACGAGATCCGCTCCGTCTGGCGGGCGCTCGACAGTTGCACGCCCTCAGCATTTGTCCGGATTGTGCGAGCCCTGTTGCTGTCAGCCGCTCGCCTAAGTGAGATTTCGCGTCTCCAGTGGCCGGAGGTCGAGCCATCGACCAAGATTGACCGTGCGCTGGTTATCTCCACAGAGCGCGTCAAGACCAAGGTCGAGCACGTCATTCCCATCACGCCAGCGCTTGGGGCACTGATCGGCGAGCGGAGCGAAGACGCCGGGGACTTCGTGTTTTCGACCGACGGCGGGTTCAAGCCGTTCAGCGGATTCAGCAAGGCGAAACAGCAGCTCGACCAGGTAATCAACCGGCAGCGTGCCGCTGACACGCCCGGCTGTCGCCCAACAACCAGGTCGCCAAGGCGATCGCCTACAGCCTCAATGCCTGGCACGCGCTGGTCCGCTTCCTCGACGACGGCCGCCTGTGCATGACCAACAACGCCGCCGAGCGGGCGCTGCGCTGTATCGCCGTCGGCCGCAACAACTGGACCTTCGCCGGCTCCGACGCCGGCGGCCGGCGCGCCGCAGCCATCTACACCCTGATCGAGACCGCAAAGCTCAACGACGTCGATCCGCAGGCCTGGCTCACCGACGTGCTGGCGCGCCTGCAGGATCATCCCGCCAAGCGCATCGCCGAGTTGCTGCCCTGGAACTGGAAACTGCAACAGCGGCAGCGAGCCGCCGTGTAAGCTTCTCTCGTTCAGATCCCGCCCACACCATCAATCGTCGATGCGCGGCCTTCGCCGGACGCGTACGGATCCTCTGCACTAGTCGTCTCTGATATCCGCGTCGCGCGCCGGGGGGCCGCTCGGGCTGTTCCCGCTGCGGCCGATTGCGCGCGAACGGTCGCCGTCCAATATGTGACAGCTGATGCCGTTAGCACTTCCGTCGGGAGGTTCGGAACTCGCGGTCCATGGCTATCGCGGTTGCTGTGACGGGTCTGACTCACTAGGTCGCATGCTGACATCGCGCTACAAATAATGTAGCATCAGCCCATGGAAGCGAGGGACGACCGCAACGCCAAGGGGCAGTTCAAGCCGGGGATAAGTGGCAACCCCAAGGGCCGCACCCCCAAGTCGGAAGAGCAGATCTCCGTCGAGGAAGCGGCCAAGGTCTACACCCAGGAAGCCCTAGACATCCTGGTCAAGCACATGAGGGGCGACGATGCCCGCGTCTCCGTCCAGGCGGCCAATGCGATCCTCGATCGTGGCAACGGCAAGCCCATGCAGAACCTTACCGGCCGGATCGAGCACACCGACATGACGGGAGCCCATCTGGAGGCGCTCAGGGCCATCGTGCAGCGCCAGCGCGGCCCGATTACGGATGTCGACACCGACCCACCGCTTATCGAAGCCCAACCGGTCAACTAGCGACTTCTTTGTCCGGTATTGGACAGTCGACAATGCCGAAGTAGTTTACGCTTAAGCTCCAAACGATCACGTGGTCATTTAGGGAACTCCAGCATTGTTGCATGGAGTGCCTGAAAGATCAGTTACACAGGGAAGGTCACACGATGCTTCGCATCCAGGCGGAAGCCTCCTTTGAAGGGGTACTTCGCCGCATCTCCGATGAGGAACGAGACCCTACACCCTGGGAGGGCGAATGCCTTCGCGCAGCGCTTATGATGATGGCAAT
>JAEZHS010000711.1 GCA_023436825.1 Pseudomonadota bacterium
TTCTTTTGCCATCACACCGTCAGGTACTGATGCACGATGCGCTCGTCGGCCTTGAGGTCGGCGGGTGTGCCCGTGAAGCGCACCTCGCCCTTCTCGAGGATGTAGACCCGGTCGGCGAGCGCCATCACGAACTGCAGGTTCTGCTCGGCCAGCACGATCGAGAGCCCGGTCGCCTTGAGCTCGGCGACACGCTGCTGCAGCAGGTCGACGATCAAGGGCGCCAGCCCTTCCGACGGCTCGTCGAGCAGCAGCAGCTCGGGATTGCCCATCAGGGTCCGGGCAATGGTCAGCATCTGCTGCTGGCCGCCCGACAGCACGCCGCCGCGCCGGTCGCGGATTTCGGCGAGGTCGGGGAACAGCGCGAACACCTGGTCCTCGCTCCAGGTCGTCTTGCCGCCGGCGCCGGTGCGCCGCGCGATATCGAGGTTCTCCCACACCGACAGCTCGGGGAAGATGCGCCGGTCCTCCGGCACGAAGCCGATGCCCAGCCGGCAGATGCGGTGCGGCCCCAGGCGGGCGATGTCCTGACCCTTCCACATCACGTGGCCCTGGCGCGGCGGCGTCAGCCCCATGATCGAGCGCATGGTCGTGGTCTTGCCGACCCCGTTGCGCCCGATCAGGGCGATGCATTCGCCGGCCCTTGCCTCGAGCGAGACGCCGAACAGGACCTGGCTCAGCCCATAGGCGGTATGGATGCCGTCGACCTTGAGGTCGGCCCCCCGCTCAACCATGGCCGTGCTCCCCGAGGTAGACGCGCTTGACCTCAGGGTCGTTGCGCACGGCGTCAGGCGTGCCCGAGGCGATGATCTCGCCGTGATGCAGCACCGAGATACGCTCGGCGATGCCGAACACCACCGACATGTCGTGCTCGGTGAAGAGCAGTGTGAGCCCGCGCGCCTTCACGATGTCGCGCACCGAGGCGATGGTCTCGCCGGTCTCCTGCGGCGACATGCCGGCCGTCGGCTCGTCGAGCAGTAATAGTCGCGGCTGGGAGGCCAAGGCGATCGCCAGCTCGAGCTGCTTCTGCTTGCCGTAACTCAGCTCGCCCGCGGTCTCCTGTGCTTCCGGCGTCAGCCCGACCAGCTCGAGCAGCTCCTGCGTGCCCTGGCGATGCAGCGAGCGGCCGGGCCTAAACAGGTTCCATTGCTGGCCTGCATGGGCGATCAGCGCCACCTGGACGTTCTCGAATACGGTCAGGCGCGGATAGATGTTGATGCGCTGGAACGAGCGGGCGATGCCCAGCCGCACGATCTTCTGCGGCGGCAGGCCGACCAGGTCGCGCCCCTCGAACGAGACGCTGCCCTTGTCCGGCCGCAGATGGCCGGTGATCAGGTTGAAGAAGGTGGTCTTGCCCGCGCCGTTGGGCCCGATCACCGCGTGGGTCTCTCCGGTGAGAAGCTCGAAGGAGACGTCGCGCGTGGCGACGAAGCCCGCGAAGGTCTTCCACAGGCCGCTGATGCCGAGCATGGCGGTCATGGTCGACCTCCGCGCATCCTCACCCGTTTCACGAGGCCGATCAGCCCGTCGGGCAGGACCAGCACGATCACAAGCAGGATCAGGCCCAGCACGGTCGGCCAGTAGGGCGTGTACTGGTTGGTGAAGGTCTGCAGCAGGTGCAGCACGGCCGCGCCGATGATCGGCCCGATGAAGGAGTAGATGCCGCCCAGCAGCACCATGATCAGCACCTGCGCCGATTCGGTCCAGAAAGCGTTCTCGATGTACATGCCGCGGTGGTACATGCCGAACAATGCGCCGGCGAGGCCGCCGAAGGTGCCGGCGACGGTGAAGGCTGCCCAGCGCATGCGCCGCGTGTCGATGCCGATGAAGCCCGCGCGTACGTTGTTCTCGCGCACCGCCACCAAGGTGAGGCCGAAGGCCGAATGGCAGATCACCCACAGCGCCGCCACGCCCGCCGTCACCACGATCAGCGTGAAGTAGAAGTAGCTGACGGGGTTGGCGAGCATCGCCGGCACCTTGATGCCGGTGAAACCGTCGTCGCCGCCGGTCACCTCCTTCCATTTGAAGGCGACGCCCCATACCAGCATGGCGAAGGCAAGCGTCAGCATGGCGAAGTAGATCTGCGTCAGCCGCACGCAGAAATAGCCGACCACCGCCGCCACCAGCCCGGCCAGGACGACCGCGGCCGGCAGGGCGAGGACGAGCGGCCAGCCGTAGGTCGTGAGCAGGATGGCGCAGGCATAGCCGCCGATGGCGAAGTAGGCGGCGTGGCCGAACGAGATGTTGCCGGTGAAGCCGATCAGCACGTTGAGACTCAGCGCAAACAGCGCGTAGATCAGCACCTCGGTCGTGAGATCGACGGCGTAGCGGCTGCCGGCGAACGGGATCAGCGCCAGCAGCAGGACGACGATCGCCGAAGCGATCAGGTAACGGCGTTGCGGCATGGTCAGTGCCCAGTCTCCGGCCGGCCCAAAAGGCCCCACGGCCGGACGATCAGCACCACCAGCATCAGCACGTAGGGCAGCACGTCCTGCCAGTTGGGCGCCAACACCGTGCCGAACTGCACGACGAAGCCGAAGGCCAGCGCGCCCAGGAAGGAGCCCCACAGGTTCCCCAGCCCGCCGATGATGACGATGATGAAGCACTCATTGATGATGGTGGCATCCATGCCCGGCACCAGCGCGATGCGGGGCGCGGCCAGCGCGCCGCCGATGCCGGCCAGCGCCGAGCCGATGGTGAAAACCGCGGCATAGACCATCGGCACGTTGACGCCGAGCGCGGCCAGCATCTCGCGGTCCTGGGTGGCGGCGCGGACGATGCGGCCCCAGCGCGTGCGATCGACCAGGATCCACATGGCGACGGCGATCAGCGGTCCGACGACGCAGAGGAACAGTTGGTACTGCGGCAGCACGACGAAGCCCAGGTTGACCGCGCCGCCCAGGCCCGGCGGATAGCCGACCGAGTACTGGTCGGTGCCCCAGATCATCTTCGCCGCGTCGCTCATCAGCAGCACGATGGCGAAGGTGAACAGGAGCTGCATCAGGTGCTCCCTGTCGTAGAGATGGCGCAGCAGCAGCCGCTCGATCGCGAAGGCGATCACCGCGAGCGCCGCGCCGGCCGCCAGCACGCCGACGAAGAACGGCGCGCCCCAGCTCTTGGCGACGGTGAAGACGATGTAGGCGCCGAACATGTAGAACATGCCGTGCGCGAAATTGATCACCCGCAGCACGCCGAAGATCAGGTTCAGGCCGGAGGCGATGATGAACATGTTCATGGCGAGCGCGAGGCCATAGAACGCGTTCAGCGTGAACATGGTGAGGGTCATCGAACGGGCTCGTAAGAAGGAAAAG
>JAEZHS010000726.1 GCA_023436825.1 Pseudomonadota bacterium
GAACCAGACCGTCACCAGCGGCATCATCTCGGCGGTGGCGCGCTCGGCGGGCGGCGTCAACGATTCCAACTTCTTCATCCAGACCGACGCCGCCATCAATCCCGGCAACTCCGGCGGCGCGCTGGTCAGCCTCGACGGCCGCCTGATCGGCATCAACACCGCGATCTATTCCCAGACCGGTGGCTCGGTCGGCATCGGCTTCGCCACGCCGTCCAACATCGTGACCCGCATGGTGTCGCTCGGCGAGAGCGGCGGGCGCATCGTGCGGCCGTGGCTCGGCATCAACATGCAGCGCGTCACGCCCGACCTCGCCGCCGGCTTCGGCCTGGCGCGGCCGGCGGGACTCGTCGTCAAGGAGGTCCATCCCGGCGGTCCCGGCTACAAGGCAGGACTGAAGCGCAACGACGTGATCGTCGCGCTGCGCGACCTGCCGATCGACGACGAGGCGAGCCTGCGCTTCCGGCTCGCTACGCTCTCCGTCGACACCGTCGTGCCGGTGAAGGTCATCCGCGGCGGCAAGGAAGTGGTGGTCGACCTGAAGCTCGCCGCGCCGCCCGAGGATCCGCCGCGTGACCGCTCCCTGTTGGATGGCCGCCAGCCGCTCAGCGGCGCCGGCGTCGTCAACATGTCGCCCGCTGTCGCCGACGAGCTCGGCCTGGTCGAATACCGCCCGGGCGTCGTCGTCATCGAGGTGAAGCCGGGCGGATACGCCGGCCGCTTCGTTCGGCCGGGCGATATGATCGTTGCGGTGAATGGGCAGGACGTGAAGAACGTCGCCGAGCTCAAGAAGAGGATCACGGGCGGCGTGTCGAGCGTCACCATCAGCCGCGAAGGCATGGTGAATACCGTCCAGTTCCGCTGACGCAGTGCCCGCCGAGCTTTTCGCCTCGCTCGCCCCGACACCGCTCGCCGAACGCCTGCGGCCCAAGACGCTGGGCGACATATTGGGCCAGGAGCATCTGCTCGGGCCTGAGGGCCCGCTCGGGCGGATGCTGGCGGCGCGCAAGCTCAGCTCCCTGATCCTGTGGGGGCCGCCCGGCTGCGGCAAGACGACGATCGCCCGCCTGCTGGCCGAGCAGACCGACCTGCATTTCGAGCCCCTGTCGGCGGTGTTCTCTGGCGTCGCCGATCTGCGCCGCGTCTTCGAGGCCGCCCGCCAGCGCCGCCGCGACGGCAAGGGCACGCTGCTGTTCGTCGACGAGATCCATCGCTTCAACCGCGCCCAGCAGGACGGCTTCCTGCCGTACGTCGAGGACGGAACGGTGACGCTGGTCGGCGCCACGACCGAGAATCCGTCGTTCGAGCTCAACGCCGCGCTGCTGTCGCGTTGCCAGGTGCTGGTGCTGCGCCGGCTCGACGACGCAGCGCTCGCTGCGCTCCTGGACCGCGCCGAGGCGGCGCTGGGGCGGAAACTGCCGATCGACGAGGACGGCCGTCAGGCGATCTTCGCCATGGCCGACGGCGACGGCCGCTACCTGATCACGCTCGCCGAGCAGCTGGCCGGGCTCAAGGAGAAGGGGCCGGTGCCGCCGGCGCGTCTGGCGACGCTGCTGCAGAAGCGCGCGCCGCTCTACGACAAGGCGCAGGAAGCCCACTACAACCTGATCAGCGCCCTGCACAAATCCCTGCGCGGTTCGGACGTCGACGCCGCTCTCTACTGGTTCGCGCGCATGCTTGCCGGCGGCGAGGATCCGAAATACATCGCCCGCCGCCTGGTGCGCTTCGCCGTCGAGGATATCGGCATGGCCGATCCCAATGCGCTCACCCAGACGCTGGCGGCGTGGGACACCTACGACCGGCTGGGCTCGCCCGAAGGCGAACTGGCGATCGCCCAAGCGGTGATCTATCTCGGCACCGCGCCGAAATCGAACGCGGGCTACGTCGCGTTCGGCGCCGCCAAGCGTGCGGCCAAGGAGCACGGCTCGCTGACGCCGCCGATGCACATCCTGAACGCGCCGACGCGGCTGATGAAGGATCTCGGCTATGCCAAGGGCTACGAGTACGACCACAACGCCGAGGACGGCTTCTCGGGGCAGAACTACTTCCCCGACGGCATGGCGCGCGAGGAGTTCTACCAGCCCGTCGAACGCGGCTTCGAGCGCGAGATCCTGAAGCGCCTGGAGTACTGGAAGAAACTGCGCGCCAAGAAGCGATAACGCTCATGCTCCTCTTCCCCTTGGGGGAGAGGAATATGAATCTTAAGGCTTTGCCATCGCCCGCACGACGCGGCGGTCGCGGCCATAGACGTCGTCGCGGAAGGTCGGCACGCCAGCGGCGTCGGCGGTCACCGTGCGGTATGTCACGTAGAGCGTGATCGGCTCCGGAAACGTGTAGTGCGCCTGCTGGCCGGCATCGATCACCTGGCGCACACGCTCCTTGCTGAAGCCGTTCCTGCCGCCGAACGCCTTCTCGGCGAAGTCGAGCGGGTTCTGCAGGCGAATGCAGCCATGGCTGAAGTTGCGACTGCCCTCGGTGAACAGCCAGCGGCTCGCCGTATCGTGCATGTAGATCCCGTACTTGTTGGGGAACGGGAAGAAGATGTAGCCCAGCGCATTGCCGGCGCCGGGGTCCTGCCGGATGCGATAGGGGAAGGCTTTCGGATGGATCGAGCTCCAGTCGATCGAAGCCGGGTCGATCTCGGTGTCGTCGCTCCAGTTCTCGAAGATCTTGAAGCCCGCGGCCTGCAGCGCGTTGGGATCGCGGCGCAGCATCGGCAGGTATTCCTCGCCCGAGATCGACTGCGGCACCGTCCAGTAGGGGTTGGTCTGGAAGCCGCGCATGGTCGACTGGATCTCGGGCGTCGGGTCCTTGGGTGTGCCGACGATCACCAGGCTCTGGAACGCGACCTTGCCGCCGTCGACGAACATCATCGAATAGTCGCCGGCATTGACGAAGACATAGCGGCTGCCGAGGTCGGCCGGCAGCCAGCGCCGCCGCTCGAGGTTGGCGATGATCTGGTCGATGCGCTCGTCGATCGTGGTGTTGAGCGACTGCGTGGTCTTCGCGCCGATGATGCCGTCGACCGTCAGCCCTTTGGTCTCCTGGTAGGATTTGACGACGGCGGCCAGCGGCTCGTCGTAGAGCTCAGGCGCCGCGCCCTCGGCCGGCTCGGGCACAGTGAGATCGAGCTCGCTGAGCCGCTTGCGCAGGATCGGCACGCGCGGATCGGTCACGCCGGGCTTCAAAAGATTGCCGTCGGGCAGCTGAGTGAAGATCGCCTTGCCGCGCTTGTCGCGCCAGACGGCGAGCGACTTCTGCAGCGCCGGGTAGTCGCCCTTGGGGGCGAGGTCGGCGAGCCAGGCCGCGAAGTCGCGGGCTTCGGCGGCCGCCTTCAGCAAGTCGGCGCGCTCGACCTTGCGCTGGACGATGTCGATGTCCTTGTCGACTCGGTTGGCGCGCACGCGCCCGGTCGACAGGTCGCTGGCATAGGCGACGAAAGCCGCCGTCAGCAGGGTCTCGGTTGCGGGATCGGTGCCCGCCTCGACCGCCTTCTCGACCTCGGCGAGCCCGTACCACTTGGGATCGAGTCCATGGTCTGCCGCACTGCGAATCGCCTTGACCAGGGCATCGGCGCGGGCGCGATTGGCGCTCGAACCGGTCCAAAGGGCCTCATTGGCAAGGGCGGGAAGGGATCCCGAAAGGGGGATCAGGCACGCCAGCAACGCGGCGAAAAAGCGAAGGCGAATCACGCCACGCGTATAGCAGGAATCGTCCGATTCGTCCATTGAGAGGCGAAGCCGTGAGCCCGCAGGAAAGCCAGCAAATCAGCGGTCGCACGCTGTTTCAGCTCGGCTGTGCCGCCGCCTGCGCGGGCACCCTTGGTGACGCAGTGCTGCCGCGCCCAGGTCTGGTATTCCGGCTCGCTCATCGCCCGGCCGGCGGCGATCACGAAGTGGCGCCCGTCATCTTCGATGAAGTTCCCGCAGCACGACCAGTTCTCGGCGTCCTTGATGTCGAACACCGGCCCGACCGATTCCCAGCCGTGATGGGCGTTGCCGTAGACCTTGACCTTGATGCGCTGATTGCCGGCCGCCCGCATGCGTTCGGCATACTCGACGGCGAGCGGCGCCGGCGTGTAGTCGTCGCGCGCCGCCAGCATGAAGAACATCGGCTTGCCGTGGGTCGTCGGATCGCGGTGCTGGGCGGTCGCTCCCGGACAGATCGCGACGTGCAGGTCGAACAGATGATCGAAGCCGTTGCGCCAGCGGCGGCGTACGGCGATCGCGGCGTTGAGCGCTGCGCCGCCGCCCTTGGAG
>JAEZHS010000769.1 GCA_023436825.1 Pseudomonadota bacterium
GCGCAGGAAGATACGACGATCTGCGTCCCCCAAGGTTTCACGGGCGCAGTCGACGCATACGGCAACATCATCCTGACGCTCGGCAGCAAGGAATAGGGCAATGTCCATCGATCCGGTCACGCTGCAGATCTTCGCCAACCACGCGCAAGCCGCCGCCGACAGCATGGCGTTCACGCTGTTCCGCACGGCCCACTCCACTTTCGTGAAGGAGACCGAGGACTTCACCACGGGCCTCGCCACGCCCGACGGAATGACCTTCGCCAGCCCGCGCGACCTCGGCGCCACCTGGTTCATCGGCCTCGATTACGCCAACGCGATCGGCATGATCGCCGACTACCAGCCCGGCGACATCTGCATCACCAACGATCCCTATTCGGGCTTCGTGTGCACCCACACGCCCGACCTGCATATGTGGAAGCCGATCTTCTGGCAGGACGAGCTGATCGCGTTTTCAGTGAGCCACATCCACAACACCGACGTTGGCGGCGCGGTGCCGGCCTCGCTGTCGCGGCAGCTGACGGAGGTCCACCAGGAAGGCATCCGCATTCCGCCCAACAAGCTCTACGAGGCGGGCAAGCTCAACCAGGCGCTGCTCAACGTCATGCTGACCAATGTGCGCATGCCCGAGCAGAACCACGGCGACCTGCAGGCGCAGATCGCGGCCATGAACACCGGCGAGCGCAAGGTGCACGACATGGTGCGCAAGTTCGGCGTCGACGTGTTCCGCCAGGGCGTGAAGGACCTGCTCGACCTCGGCGAACGGCAGGCGCGCGCCCTGCTCCGCCGCATCCCCGACGGCGACTATTTCTTCGCCGACTATCTCGACGAGGATGCGCCGGGCGGTGTGCCGGTGCGCCTTGCGCTCACCTTCAAGATCCGCGGCGACGAGGCCGTGCTCGACTTCACCGGCTCGGACGCGCAGCTGCAGTCCTCGCTCAACGTGCCGACCGGCGGCGCCGAACGGCACATCCTGCTGATGGTGGGCTACACCTACTGCCTCTACAGCATCGATCCCTCGATCCTGCTGAACGGCGGTATCACGCGGCCGGCGCGTTGCGTCATCCCCGAAGGGACGATCCTCAATCCGAAGTTCCCGGCGGCGGTCGGCATGCGCAGCATGACCTGCAGCCGCCTGCAGGGCGTCACCATAGGGGCCTTCCAGGCGGCGGTGCCCGAGCTGCTGCCGGCAGGACCTGCGGGCGGCGGCGCCATCATGAACGTGAAGACGACCGACAATCGCAGTGGCCGCACCATCATGGCCTCGATCAATCCGATCACGGGTGGCGCCGGCGGCTGGTCGGGCGGCGATGGCGCCGACGGTTCGGGCGCCAACTCGAGCTTCCTCAAGAACACGCCGGTCGAGATCAACGAGACCGAGGTGCCGATCAAGGTGCTGCGCTACGGCCTGGTGCCCGATTCCGGCGGCGCCGGGCGGCATCGCGGCGGGCTCGCCAGCCAGCTCGAGTTCAGGGTGTTCGCACCCAACACCGTGGTGACGGCGCGCAACCGCGATCGCACGCGCTTCTCCTCGTGGGGCAGCGTCGGCG
Source organism: Pseudomonadota bacterium (assembly GCA_023436825.1). The sequence goes on from JAEZHS010000769.1 coordinate 1,548, forward strand.
GCCGGCCGGGCGCCACCTCCAGCTTCTGGCGCAATCCCGGCAGCAACGACGCGGTCGACCTCGGCAACACCGACGTGGGGGCGCTCGATCCGGGCGACGTGATCCTGGGGACGTCGTCGGGCGGCGGCGGCTTCGGGCCGCCCTGGGAGCGCGACGCCGAGGCGGTGCTGTTCGACGTCGAGCAGGGCAAGGTCTCGGTGCAGGCTGCCGCCGACGACTATGGCGTCGTGGTCCGCGACGGTGCGATCGACGAGACGGCGACGGCCGCCCGCCGCGCGCGGCTGTCAGCGAACGCTGGGGCGACAAACGCCACGGCGACAAACACCAAACAGGGCCACTTCGCCTTCAACGCCGAGCGCGAGGCCTACGAGCTCGAGTGGACCGGCGAAAATTACGCCGCCCTGACCGAGGTGCTGGCAACCCTGCCGGTCAACTGGCGCCATTACATGAAGAAGCGCATCTTCGCCGCTCTGGAGGAGCTGCCGGCGCATCAGCGCCGCGGCGACGGCAGCGAGGTGCGGCGCGCCTTCGAGCTGGCGGTCAACGAATTCCCGCAGCTTCGGCCGGCGCAGGCGGCGGAGTGAGCGGCTGATGGACATCCATTTCGACAACCAGGCCGTCATCGTCACCGGCGCCGCGCGCGGCATCGGCGGCGGGATCGTCGAAGGCTTCCTCGACCGCGGCGCCAGGGTCTGGGCCTGCGATCTCCTGGAAGCCGAGCTTTTGGCATTGAAGGCGCGCGCCAAACCGCAGCGTGGCGGCACGCTGGAGACACGCAAGGTCGACCTGACGCAATCGAAGCAGGTCGACGGCTTCGTGCGCGAGGTCGAGCAGGCCTGCGGCGCGGTCGACGCGCTGGTGCATGTCGCAGGCGGCGTGCGCGGCCAGGTCAAGCGCCCGCTCGAAGAGGTGAGCGACGACGACTGGCGGGCGATCCAGTCCGTCAATGTCGAAGGCGCCTTCTTCGCCAGCCGCGCCGTGGCGCCGGGCATGAAGCAGAAGGGCAAGGGCCGCATCGTCGTGATCGCGAGCCGCGCCGGGCTCGGCGTCAGCCTGACCGGCATCCAGTCCTATGCCACCGCAAAGGCCGCACAGCTTGGCCTGGTGCGCCAGCTCGCCCACGAGCTCGGGCCGCACGGCATCACGGTCAATGCGGTGGCGCCCGGTTTCCTGCGCACCAGTCCCGACTACGAACGGCAATGGCAGTCCTACGGGCCGGAGGGCCAGAAGGCGATGATCGAGCGCGTCGCCATGCGCCGCCTCGGCGAACCGCAGGACATCGCCCATGCCGTGATGTTCCTGGCCTCGCCCTATGCGTCGTGGATCACCGGCCAGGTGCTGCCGGTGACGGGAAGTCCGATTTCATGAACGTTCCGTCATCCCGACCGGAGCCTCGCGAAGCGAGGCGTAGCGGAGGGACCTGTCCTGTCTGTGCGCCGACAAGAATAGGTCCCTCGACTACGCCGCCCTGCGGGCGGCTTCGCTCGGGATGACGGAGGAGAAGAAGGAGGAAAACCGATGTCCCCTGCACGACCGACCGTCGTTCCCAAGCCGGAAGAGGAGGAGCAGCCCTGGCAGTGGCCCGAGCAACGCTGGCGCGGCATCGTCGAGCGCGTGCGCGCCGGCCGGACGCTCAGGCCCGAGACGTGGCCGGGTGGCGCTCGCTGCGCGGTGGCGATCTCGTTCGACTCCGACCACGAGACCGGCGAACTGCGCGAAGGCGGCGAATCGATCGGTCGCCTGAGCCAGGGCCAGTACGGCAACCGCGCCGGCATCCCGCGCATCCTGGCGCTGCTGCAGAAGTACGCCGTCCCGACGACCTTCTACGTGCCGGCGGTCTCGGCCATGCTGCACCCCGACGAGCAGCGACGCATCGCCGCCGAAGGCCACGAGATCGGCATCCACGGCTGGATCCACGAGCGCAATTCGATCCTGCCCGAGGCCTCGGAGCGCGACCTGCAGATGCGCGCGGCCGACATGCTGGAGAAGATTTCTAGCCAGCGTCCGATCGGCATCCGCACGCCGTCCTGGGACTTCTCGCCCAACACGCTCGCCATCACCCGCGACATGGGCCTGCTCTACGATTCCTCACTGATGGCGGACGACGACTGCTACGAGCTGCTGCTCGACGGCCAGCCGACCGGCGTCATCGAGCTGCCGGTCGAATGGATCCGGGACGACGCAGTCTACTTCAACATGAACCGCTTCGCCTCGCTGCGGCCCTACACGCCGCCGTCGGCGGTGCTGGAAATCTTCCGCCGCGAGTTCGACGTGGCCTATGCCGAGGGCGGGCTGTTCCAGCTCACGATGCACCCGCACATCATCGGCCACCGCTCGCGCATGATGATCCTGGAGGAGCTGATCCAGCACATCCGGAGGCACACCGGCATCTGGTTCGCGACGCACGCCGACGTCGTGCGCCATGTCAAGCAGGGGAGCTGAACGACAAAAGAGGAGGCAGGAGATGAGACGGACAATTGGGGCAGCGCTGGCCGCGATCGCCGCGGCAGCATCGTTCGTGTTGGCAGGCGGCGCCTGGGCGCAGGGCAAGTACGTCCACGCCAACAACAGCGGCTACGACAATCTCGACCCGCACGTCGTGTTCGACGTCGGGCGCGCCGCATCCCGCATCAACTTCTACGACGGGCTGCTTCGCTGGGTCGACAACCCGCCGAAGATGATCCCCTGGCTGGCCGAAAGCTACACGGCCTCGGACGACGGCAAGACCTGGACGTTCAAGCTGCGCCACGGCGTGAAGTTCCACGACGGCAGCGAAATGACCGCCGACGACGTGCTCTACAGCATCGAGCGCATGCTGGCGACGAAGAAGGGCGCATCGTCGCTCTTCCTACCCATCATCGATCCTGGCAGCACCAAGGCGCCCGACAAGCACACGGTCGTGTTCACCCTGAAGGAGCCGTCGGCGATCTTCATATCGACCGTGCCGGAAATCCTGATCGTCAATTCCAAGCTGGTGAAGAAGAACGAGAAGGACGGTGACTGGGGCCAGGCGTGGCTCGCCAGGAACGTCGCCAGCACCGGCTCCTACAAGCTCAAGCGCTACGATCCGGCGATCGGCTTCGTCGGCGAACGGTTCAAGGACCATTTCGCCGGCTGGGGGCCGAAGTCGTTCGACGAGATCGAGTTCCGCACCGTGCTGGAGACCAACACGCGCGTGCAGGGGCTGATCAAGGGCGACATCCAGGGTACCGACGGATATCTGCCCTACGACCAGATCCTGCGGCTGAAGGAAGCGAAGAACGTGCAGATCCTCGAGCAGGAATCGATGCGCGTCTTCTACTTCAACATCCACAACGGCCGCGCGCCGATGAACGACGTGCACTTCCGCCGCGCGCTCGCCTATGCCTTCGACTATGACGGCTTCGTCAAGGACATCCTGAAGGGCGCGGTCGCGCGCAACGCCGGGCCCAACCCGAACAATCTCTGGGGCTCGCCCAAGGATCTGAAGGGATACACCTACGATTTGGAGAAGGCCAAGGCGGAGCTGGCGCTGGTGAAGGAGCCGATACGGCCGATCACCATCGGCACGCTGGCCGGCTTCAGCGAGACCGAGCAGGCCGCCACCCTGCTGCAGAACGGGGCCAAGAAGATCGGCATCGACATCAAGATCGAATCCGCCCCCTGGCCGGTCATCCAGAGCCGCATGCAGGACCGCGAGAAGAACTACGACATGGTGCCGCTGTGGAAGAGCACCTACTACGTCGATCCCAACAACTGGGTCGGCGAGATGTACGCCTCGCGCTACATCGGCACGCGCAACACCTCGTACGTCAAGGATTCCGAGATGGACAAATGGCTCGACGAGGCGCTGGCGATCAGCGACCAGGAGAAGCGCCGCGTGCTCTACGAGAAGGCGGCGACCAAGGCGACCGAGCAGGCCTTCGGCATCTATGTCTACAATACGCGATGGTACGGCCCCTACGCCGCCAACGTCGCCGGCATCCGCTTCAGCCCGATCGGCAGCGGCCAGGACATGCGTTGGGCGCATTACAAGTAACTCTTCTTCCTCCCCAACGAAGTTGGGGAGGTGTCGGCGGCGTTCGCCCACCGCGGGG
>JAEZHS010000787.1 GCA_023436825.1 Pseudomonadota bacterium
CCACCGCCACCGGCACCACCGCCACCGGCACCGCCGCCGCCAGCACCACCGCCACCGGCGCCGCCTCCACCGGCACCCCCGCCGCCGCCAGCACCGCCGCCGCCGGAACCACCGCCGCCACCGCCACCACCAGAACCGCCGCCGCCACCACCGCCGGCACACTCATCGACTGCAGTATCGACCGCTGTCGGAGCGGCAAGCGTCGCCTTATCGTCGAGGAGACGGGTAAGAGGACTGGCGTGGGCCATGAAGCCAACGCAGAGGCCGAGGGCAGTGACCGGCACGCCTATCACCGCCATTGAGGTCACGAATGCCGTCAGTGGGGGTCGACGCCGCCAGTCCGCCTGTCGGTTCGTGCTTTTGGTCGGGGATCGGGCACTCACATGCATGCGCCTTGTGAATCGTCGTGTGGCGTGACCTCGGCGACGACCGGTCGTTTGGAGACGCCGCGAAAGGGCCTCGGCGCAACAACGCGCGAAGGCGATCGAGCGTTGTCGTCGCCGGGAAAAAATTCGACGGCCGCGAAACTGTTGCGATCGAATCGGCGTGCAGCGCGGGTGCTGTTCGGATGCTGTGTGCGGAGACGTACCGAACGCGGCAGCGATATTTGTCGGCCGTGATCCATGATTGGATCGCGTCTGGATCGCATCCCGTCAGACCGCCGTGGCTGCGGTGACGCCGTGCGTCAATTGGCTTCGAGCAAGGCCTTTGCCACGCTCGGCGAGACGTACTTGGCGACAGCGGGGGACCGGTGGCCGGCCAGTTCCCTGATGGTGCTGCTGCTGATGAACTGGAACTCGGGCGGCGCGATCAGGAAGACGGTGTTGATCTCCGGCGCGATGTCGTGATTGATGCCATGCATCTCGAATTCGTAGTTGAAGTCCTGTGCCGCCCGCAGTCCGCGAATATTGAAGCGGATGCGGTGCTGCCGGCAGTAGTCCACCAGCAGCCCGCTGAACTCCCCGATCTCGAACGCGCTGCAGTCGCGGCCGAGCCATTCCATGTGCTCCAACGATTCTTCGATCAACCTCAGGCGCTTGGCGACCGGAAACAAGCCGCCGCTCTTCTTGGGATTGACGCCGATCATGACGTGCAGCTCGTCGACGATGAGGCTTGCGCGCCGGATGACATCGAGATGTCCGAGCGTCACGGGATCGAACGATCCCGCATAGATTCCACGTTTCATCGATCGGGTCCGCCGCTCGTTCTATTCTATTGTCCATCCGGGAAAGTCATGCCGCCTTCGCCTGATCCAGCGCCGCCGCCCCCGCGCGCAGGCGCGGAATCAATTCGCGGCCGAAGTCGATCGTGTCCTCGTAGGGATCGAACCCCCGGATCAGGAACGAGTGAACGCCGAGCTTGTAGTACTCCAGCATCGCTCGGGCGACCTGCTCGGGTGTGCCGACCAGGCAGGAGGTATTGCCCATGGCACCGGTCGCCTCGGCAATGGGCATCCAGAGCCGTTCGTCGTGTGTCTCGCCGGCGGCAGCGAAATCGAGCAAGCGACGGGCCGACTGGTCGAGCGGCTTCTTGCCGTTGCCGAAGCCCGTGGCATCGCCGGGCTTCTTCACCGAGGCCAGGATGCGCCGCGCCCGGTCCCAGGCCGCACCCTCGGTGTCGGCCAGGATGGGGCGGAACGACATGTTGAAGGTGGGCGTGCGCCCGAAGGCGGCGGCGCGGCCGCGGAACTCGGCGATGCGCTCGGCCGTCGGCGCCAGGGGTTCGCCAAACATGGCGAACACATCGCAGTGCCTGGCGCCCATCGCCAGCGCGCCCTCCGAAGAGCCGCCGAAGAACAGCAGCGGATGCGGCTTCTGGAAAGGCTCTATGTCGGACTTGGCGCCGCGCGCGCGATAGAATTCGCCCGAGAAGTCGAAGCGCTTCGGGCTGGTCCAGGCGAGCTTCATCACCTCGATGTACTCGGCGGCGCGGCGATAGCGCACGTCCTTGGGCGCGAAGTCGCCGTCGCCTTCCTGTTCGGCGTCGCTGGCGCCAGAGATGATGTGGATGGCGACGCGGCCTTCGGTCAGATGGTCGAAGGTCGCGATCTTGCGGGCAGCCAGCGTCGGCGCCACGAATCCTGGGCGATGAGCGATCAGGAAGCCCAGCCGCTCGGTGTGATGGGCGGCGTGCTGGGCCACCAGGAAACCCTCGGCCGACGAAGCGGTGTAGCCGACCAACGCCAGGTCGAAGTCCGCCTTGTCGTGCGCCTGCGCGTAGGACCTGAGATAGGGTGCCGAGATGCCGCCCTTGATGATGTGGACGGTGGCCTCGCCGCTGGGCGGCGCCACGCCGATCATCCCGATGATGCGCACGGGCATGTGTCCTCTCCACGCTGTACCGTCGACGCTGCCGCCGATGCTATCCTGATCGGATGGCCGGTACCACACGTCACCCGATCTCCCAGGAAGAGCTTTTGGCGCGCCTGTCGGGCGATCGGTTGTTCAGCGATGTGCTGTTCGCGGCCGACATCGCCCTCGACGAGCTCGACTTCAGGGAGGCCCGCTTCGAGCGATGCCATTTCCAGGCGCCGGCCATTCGCGGCGCCGATTTCTCGGAAGCCGGGTTCAGCGACTGCACGTTCGCGCCGATGCGCATCGCGAGCTGCAAGCTCGGCAAGACGCGATTGAGCGGCTGTTCCGCCTTCGATGCCGGTACGCGGAAGGGCTGCATCTTCGCCTTCTGCGACATGCACGGCGCCGAACTCACCAAGTGCAACTTCGCGACCGGCACGTTCGAGCGCTGCGATCTCTACGATCTCAACGCTGTGGAGTCGAGCTTTCGCGGCGCGAGCTTCCGCCAATCGACCTTCTCCAAGGCGATCTCCCGGCGCTCGGTGCTGACCAGGGCTATCTTCGAGGGCTGCAACCTGAGCTTCGCCGATCTCTCCGGTCTCAACCTGGAGAACTGCCAGTTCCGGTCCTGCAAGTTCTCGGAGGCGTCGTTCATCGACACCGACTTCAGCCATGCCACCATGTTGGCCTGTGCGCTCGACCGCGCCGAATGGGATCGCGCCAAGCTCCGCCAAGCCGATCTCCGTGGATCCAGTCTCAGCGGGCTCAACCTCGCGGTCGTCGCCGACTATGCCGGAGTGAGGATCAGCGACAGCGAGCAGTCGGAAATCCTGAAGCAACTTGGCGTCGAAGTGTGCGTCTCCTGATGGACGATTGTTTCCATTGCCGTTGCGGCGCCTTGAACGAAGTTGCTTCTGGGGGAAACAGCCGGCTGCGCCGTTGATAGGCGGTTCGGCATGGTGTTCTCTCGGTCGAGAAGGAGCTCGTCATGTCCGAAACGAAGCCGCTGTCGTTCCATGTGCCGGCGCCCGCCGTCCGGCCCGGCGGTACGCCGGACTTCAGCGATGTGCAGATCAGCCGTGCCGGCGAAGTCGAGCGGCCGCCGGTCGACGTGGCGCCCCAGAAGATCAGGGACCACGCCTTCAAGATCATTCGCGTGCTCGACCGCAACAGCCAGGCGGTCGGTCCGTGGTCCGGCCTGCTGAGCGACGCCGAGTTGCTGGAGGGTCTGCGCCACATGATGACCTTGCGCGCTTTCGATGCGCGCATGCAGATGGCGCAGCGCCAGGGCAAGACCTCTTTCTATATGCAGCACATGGGCGAGGAGGCGGTGAGCTGCGCCTTCCGCAAGGCGCTCGAGCCCGGCGACATGAACTTCCCGACCTATCGCCAGGCCGGGCTCCTGATCGCCGATGGCTATCCCATGCTCGACATGATGAATCAGATTTACTCCAACGAGCTCGACCCGATGAAGGGCCGGCAGCTGCCGGTCATGTACTCCTCGCGCGAGCACGGCTTCTTCTCGATCTCGGGCAACCTCGCGACGCAGTACATCCAGGCGGTCGGCTGGGCGATGGCCTCGGCGATGAAGGGCGACACCCGGATCGCCGCTGGCTGGATCGGTGACGGCTCGACCGCCGAATCGGATTTCCATGCCGCACTGGTGTTCGCCTCGACCTACAAGGCGCCGGTGGTGCTGTACATCGTCAACAATCAGTGGGCGATCTCGACTTTCCAGGGCATTGCCCGCGGCGGGTCGGGCACCTTCGCCGCCCGCGGCCTGGGCTTCGGCATTCCCGCGCTGCGCGTCGACGGCAACGACTATCCGGCCGTGCATGCCGTGGCGAAGTGGGCGGTCGAGCGGGCGCGGCGCAACCTCGGGCCGACGCTGGTCGAGTATGTCACTTACCGCGTCGGCGCGCATTCGACGTCGGACGATCCCTCGGCCTACCGGCCGAAGACCGAGTCGGACGCCTGGCCGCTCGGCGATCCGGTGCTGCGGCTAAAGAACCATCTGATCCTGCGCGGCGTCTGGTCGGAGGAACGCCACAAGCAGGCCGAGGCCGAGATCATGTCGGAGGTCATCGCCGTGCAGAAGGAAGCCGAGAGCCACGGCACCTTGCACACCGGCCCGCATCCCTCGGCGCGCGACATGTTCGAGGGCGTGTTCGAGGAGATGCCGCCCCATCTGCGCCGCCAGCGCCAGCAGGGAGGGGTGTGATCATGTCATCCGCGGGAGCGCGCCACCCCGTGGCGCTCATGCTCCTCTCCCCCTTGGGGGAGAGGCTGGGTGAGGGGGTGATGCAAGAGTGGATCTTCCGGTTGACCCCCTCACCTAACCTCTCCCCCGAGGGGCCCCCGAGGGGGAGAGGAACATGATGATGAGAATAAACCATGCCGCGTAAGACCATGGTCGAGGCGATCCGTGACGCCATGAACGTCTGCATGGAGCGCGACGCCAACGTCGTCGTGTTCGGCGAGGACGTCGGCTACTTCGGCGGCGTGTTCCGCTGCACCCAGGGCCTGCAGCAGAAGTTCGGCTCGAACCGCGTCTTCGACGCGCCGATCAGCGAATCGGGCATCGTCGGCGCCGCCGTCGGTATGGCGGCCTACGGCTTGCGGCCGTGCGTAGAGATCCAGTTCGCCGACTACATGTATCCGGCCTACGACCAGATCGTGTCGGAGGCGGCGCGCCTGCGCTACCGCTCCAACGGCCAGTTCACCGCGCCGATCGTCGTGCGCATGCCGACCGGCGGCGGCATCTTCGGCGGTCAGACCCACAGCCAAAGCCCCGAGGCGCTGTTCACCCACGTGTGGGGCCTGAAGACGGTCGTGCCGTCCAATCCCTACGACGCCAAGGGCCTGCTGATCTCCGCCATCGAGGACAACGACCCGGTGATCTTTCTCGAACCCAAACGTCTCTATAACGGCCCGTTCGACGGCCATCACGAGCGCCCCGTGACGCCGTGGGCGCGCCATCCGCAAGGCGAGGTGCCCGACGGCCACTACACCGTGCCGCTGGGCAAGGCCGCGATCCGCCGCGAAGGAGCGGCGGTGACCGTGCTGGCGTACCGCACCATGGTCTATATCGCCGAAACGGCGGCGGAGGAGACCGGCGTCGATGCCGAGATCATCGACCTGCGGACGCTCTTGCCCTACGACCTCGAGACGATCGTGGCGTCGGTGAAGAAGACCGGGCGCTGCGTCGTGGTCCACGAGGCGACGCTGACCTCGGGCTACGGCGCGGAGCTGAGCGCGCTCGTGCAGGAGAACTGCTTCTACAATCTCGAGGCGCCGGTGATGCGCGTCACCGGCTGGGACACGCCCTATCCTCACGCCCAGGAGTGGGACTACTTCCCCGGGCCCGCGCGCGTCGGCCGCGCCCTCAAGGCCGTTATGGAGGCCTGACATGGGGACCCGCATCGTCAAGCTTCCGGATGTCGGCGAAGGCGTGGCCGAGGCCGAGATCGTCGAATGGCATGTCGAGGTCGGCCAGTCGGTGCTGGAGGACCAGATCCTCGCCGCCGTCATGACCGACAAGGCGACCGTCGAGATCCCGTCGCCCGTGGCCGGCAAGGTCCTGGCCTTGGGTGGCGAAGTCGGCTCGACGCTGGCGGTCGGCGCCGAATTGGTCCGACTGGAAGTGGCGGGCGAGGGCAATCAGGAGGTGGCCGCAGCACCGCGCGAAGCGGCCGCGCCCGCGCATCCACCGGCCGAGCGGCTGACGACGCCGCCAGCGGCTCCCAAGGCACCCGGACCCACGCCGGTCGAGACGGCGACGCCGGTCGCGCGCGGATCGCTGGGACC
>JAEZHS010000789.1 GCA_023436825.1 Pseudomonadota bacterium
ACCATGGCTTCATGACCACGATCCACGCCTACACCGGCGACCAGCCGACCCTCGACACCATGCACAAGGACCTCTACCGCGGCCGCGCCGCCGCGCTGTCGATGATCCCGACCTCGACGGGTGCGGCCAAGGCCGTCGGCCTGGTGCTGCCCGAGCTCAACGGCAAGCTCGACGGCGTTTCCATCCGCGTACCGACGCCCAACGTTTCGGTGATCGACTTCAAGTTCGTCGCCAAGCGCAAGACCGACAAGGACGAGATCAACAAGGCGGTGAAGCTCGCCGCCGCCAACCAGCTCAAGGGCATCCTGGGCTGGACCGACCAGCCCAACGTGTCGATCGACTTCAACCACGACAGCCACTCGTCGACCTTCCACATGGACCAGACCAAGGTCATGGACGGAACGCTGGTGCGCGTCATGAGCTGGTACGACAACGAGTGGGGCTTCTCCAACCGTATGGCCGACACGGCCGTGGCGATGGGCAAGCTCTAGGTCATCCGCCCCACTCCACGAAAGGCGCGTCGCCCGGCGCGCCTTTTTTTATGCGATGCTGGCGCCCGACGAAGGAGGACGCCGGTGCAGATCGAGCCGCAGCCACTCACCCAGGAAGCCTTTGCGCCGTTCGGCGATGTGATCGACGTGCCGACCGAACCGGGCCGCCGATATTACGAGGAGGCGCTCGGCAATCTGCGGCCGAATGCCCGCCCCAGCCTGTCGCTCAGCCTGAAAGGCGAGACGCCCAATCGGCCGCTGACGGCCGATCTGCTGGAGCGCCACGAGTTCTCCTCTCAGACCTTTGTGCCGATCGACGTGGCCCGCTGGCTGATCGTGGTCGCGCCGCACGCTAAGGCAGGCGGCCCCGACCTCTCCGGCGTGAAGGCCTTCATCGCGACCGGCAGGCAGGGCGTCACCTACAGGCCCAATACCTGGCATCATGGCCTCACCGTGCTCGACAGACCCGGGCGCTTCGCCGTGTTCATGTGGCGCGACGGCGGCCCGGGCGACGAGGAGTTCGTGCCCGTCGAACCCCTCACCATCCGCATTCCCTGATTGATGCCGGTCCTGGTGTACGACTGGCGATCGACCGAGGCGGCACTGCTCGAGGCGCGCGCCAGCGGCATCTCGCCGATCCTGGTGACGCCGGTAGGTGCGGCCTCGTTCTACGGCGCAGGTTATCTGGGAGCGCTGCAGGCGCGGGCCGAGAAGGAATTTCCCGACGTCGCCTTCGAGCTGATCGTCGATTGTGGCGATGCGCCAGGCCATGCGCTCGCCTGCCTCCGCTCGGGCGTGAAGCGGATCTCGATGAGCGAGCACAATGACAAGATCGCCGACATCGCCCGACAGATGGGCGCCCAACTGGTGAGGAGACCGACATGAGCTGGCAGCCGACACGCGACCTCGTGGGCTATGGAGCCAACCCGCCCGACCCCAAGTGGCCGGACGGTGCGCGCATCGCCGTCAACTTCGTGGTGAACTACGAGGAAGGCTCCGAGCCGTCGATGCAGGACGGCGAGGGTTACAGCGAGACGGGCCTCACGGAGTCGTCGACCTCATCGCAAGGGCTCAAGGGCCGCGACCTTGCCGCGGAGGGCATGTTCGAGTTCGGCAGCCGCGTCGGCTTCTGGCGCATCATGCGAGCCTTTCAGGAGCGTGGTTTGCCGCTCACAGTGTTCGGCTGCGCGCTGGCACTGGAGCGCAACAAGCCGGCGGCCGAGGCAATCAGGCAGTCGGGTTTCGACGTGTGCTGTCACGGTTGGCGCTGGGTGCGTCATTTCCAGCTCACCGAGGCCGAGGAGCGCGAGCATATCGCCAAGGCGGTGAAGTCGCTGAAGCAGACCGTCGGCGAGGCGCCGGCCGGCTGGTATTGCCGCTATGGCCCCAGCGTCAACACACGCCGCCTGCTGCTTGAGCATGGCGGCTTCAGCTACGACAGCGACTACTACGGCGACGAGCTGCCGTTCTGGCAGACCGTCGAGGGCAAGCCGCACCTGATCGTGCCCTACTCGCTCACCAACAACGACGGCAAGTACGCCGCCGGCATGACGACTGCGGAGCAGTGGTTCACCCTCTGCCGCGACGCCTTCGACGTCCTGTACAAGGAAGGGGCCACCGCTCCCAAGATGATGTCGGTCGGCCTGCACCAGCGTCTAATCGGGCACCCTGGCCGCACAGCGGGATTGTGGCGCCTGCTCGATTACATCCAGCAGCAGAAGGGCGTCTGGGTGACCCGCCGTTTGGACATTGCAAACCACTGGAAAGCCACACACCCCTATCCGGGCAAGGGCTTGAACGAATAGCCCGCCGCCGCTATCACCGGCCGCTGTCTAATGGACCATGGAGCGCAGGCCGTGAAGATCACCCGCACCGTCAAGAAAATCCTCGACAACTACGAGAGCGATTGCCCCGGCACCAAGGCCAACCTGGCCCGCATCCTGATGCACGGCCGGCTGGGCGGCTCGGGCAAGATGGTGATCCTCCCGGTCGACCAGGGCTTCGAGCACGGCCCCGCCCGCTCCTTCGCGCCCAACCCGGACGCCTACGATCCGCACTACCACTACCAGCTCGCCATCGATGCCGGGCTGAACGCCTATGCCGCCCCGCTCGGCCCGCTCGAGGCCGGTGCCGACACCTTCGCCGGCGCCATCCCGACCATCCTCAAACTCAACTCGGCCAACTCGCTGTCGACCAACAAGGACCAGGCGGTGACCGGTTCGGTGGGCGACGCGCTGCGGCTGGGCTGCTCGGCGATCGGCTTCACGATCTATCCAGGCTCGGAAGACCAGTACGAGATGATGGAAGAGATCCGCGAGCTCTCCGAGGAGGCCAAGTCGGTCGGCCTCGCCGTCGTCATGTGGTCCTATCCGCGCGGCGGCAAACTCGACAAGGCAGGCGAGACGGCGCTCGACGTCTGCGCCTACGCCGCCCACATGGCGGCCCTGCTGGGTGCGCACATCATCAAGGTGAAGCCGCCGCCCGACGTGCTGTGGCAGCCCGAGGCCAAGGCCGCCTACGAGAAAGCCAATATCGACAAGTCGACGCTGGCGGCACGCATCAAGCACGTCATGCAGGCCACCTTCAACGGCCGCCGCATCGTCGTGTTGTCGGGCGGCGAGGCCAAGGACCTCGAAGGCCTATTCACCGAGATCCGCGGCCTGCGCGACGGCGGCGCCAACGGCTCGATCATCGGCCGCAACACCTTCCAGCGCCCGCGCGATCAGGCGCTCGACATGCTCGACAAGATCATCGGCATCTACCAGGGCAAGATGTAAAGCAAGCAGTCTTTCTGCGCTTTTCAGGGCCTCTGGGTAACCTTCTGGGTACCCAGGTTCGCAGTAAAACGGGGCTTGGAAGGAAACTTCCAGGCCCCGTTTCTATGTGACCGACACGAAGCGGGATCAGTACAAAAACATCGGATGACCAAACGTCGGATGCCGGCCGAGGCCGTCCGGAGTTTCCTGTCGTGGGGGTAAGATCCTTGTCCCAATCAGTTGGCAGCGCAGTGTCAATCTCGACCACATCGGCCTTTTGGGCCAACTCCTGCTGCTTCTCGGCGACAGAGCCGGAAACCTTAGCATTCCCCAGCAGACGAGAGCCCTGATCCGGGATGTCGAAGAGGAAGAACACCCGATGCGCGGGTCTAAGTTCTCGTTCTTTCGAAGCACAAGGACGCTGGCTGCAGCCGTCCAGCCCAGCATGGCGCGCGCCCGCGCACCAACGCTGGGCCGCAGCTGGGGCAATGAAATCAGATCCAACGATGAGATAGAGCGAGCGCTGCCCCCAGCGGGCAGCGATACGTCAAACGCTTACGCGACCTGAAAACAATAGAGAGCAAAACTCTGGGTGCTGGCCGGGGTCCTACAGAGTTTTCGTCTGCCGGCCCCCACGGGATGGCTTGGCGACCCCATCCGTATCCGGTTGTCGAGCCTTTCGGCAGGTCCGGACGCGATGGAAGTCGGTGTCGTCTCGAAGGGCGTCGCCTGAGATAGGCCACAATATCGGGTAGCAAAGTCAACCCATTCCGCGGGCTGTCGGCGCCGACCGTCGCCAGCACCAACATTCATTTCCTATCCCCTAGATCCACTCGTTGCATCGAAGTGACCCAACTGACCAGGACCGAGAACAACCTCCAAGGCGCCGTCGCCTCGGAGGACGGGTGTTTCATAGTCAAGGGCGGTCGCGGAGAATCGAGCCCGCCACCGTACGTTAGCGCCCCTCAAAACGGCTTTTTAGGCTCATCGTCTTCTTCAATCCATAACGCTGCTGGTGCGCCCGACAGCCGAAGTAATTGGCGCACGACAACGTTCTTCTCGTGATCGGTCATCTCGACTGCGGTCAGGATGACGGTTTCGCCTGTCGTGAGGTTCTTAATTTCGATCGAATACTGGTCGGTGTCGGGATTGGGCATGCCTGAAACTACCTCAGAGGTGGTTGGCAGTGCCCGTCGGTAGCCAAGCAACCGTTGAGGCCGAGCGCCGTAGTTTGGACATGGTCGACGAGGTAGACGCCTTCGCCCGTCATCTGGTGAGAACTCTGTACTATGCTACCGACGGAGTGCCGTGTTGGTGGTCGTTGCCGAAGAATATTAACCAACCAACCCAAAACGCTGTCGATTGGGCAGTCGATCGCGGTTGGATACTCCTGGAAGGACATCACAGCAGTGTGTGCCTGACCGATGCCGGCCGGGATCTGATCAAGAATCGATAGCGCGCTGGCTCATTTAGGCCGCGTCACGCTGCCAACATCGCAGCGGCAAGCGTCAAGGGCCTTGGCGCGACTGCCGGAGGTGCCATGAAAAGACGGGGCCTATAATACAATCATACCTGCAAATACCAAGGCGACCACGCCTCCAACGAACGCCAGATAAAGCGATGTGCGCCCAGGGTGCGATGGCGACGGCATGGGGGAATTTGACGTAGCAGGCCAATGGACGCGGTGGAACATGGAGTGTCCTCCTTCATCCCCAAACGCTAGCCGCGAGGTTACGTTGCGTCACACAATCCTGTTTGCGCCCAGCCGACATGTCGCAGACGAGTTCAATGTTCGTCAGTGACATGGCTACCCTCCGTGCTTCCGAGACGACGGATCAGAACCGCGCGCCCGACATCGAGCCTCGCAAGAGCTGACACAGTGCCAACCTCTGGCGACTGCTAGTGTATGAAAACGGGCCGGTCTGCGACTGCGACCAGCGCGCGGGCGCCGCGCCTGGGCCGCATAATTCGCAAGAGCGCGCAACCCGAGTCAGGGATCGGTGTTCGTGTCAGCGACAGCCTCTTCGTTCGGCTGGCTGGTCCGGCTTAGATGCGCCGGCATCGCCTGAAACATTTGGAGTCGGACCGCGGCGTCGCTCTAGAGATTTAGCCATCATATCCATCTTCACGAGACGACGGACGAGCCAACGCCCATGCGCACCACGGCCTGGTCGCTCATGGTCCTCTGCCTTATCTTCCTGGGCCTCGCTGCGTACGTGGCGCTGGTGGTGCCTCCGAGAGCAGAAGATACATGGCTGGCGGGGGACATTGCAGGCTATGTTGCAGTAGGCTGCGGCGCGGCGGCCACTGGCTTGCTTGCAATCGGTGCGTTCCTTCTGCATCGAAACCGCCGACGGTGATGGCGGCGGTCTGCCCTGATCGGCTGAAGTCAACGGCATCGGCCGCGCTCCAGCATGGAGCGAAGGCGGGACGCGGGACCGGCTGTTTTGCCGGCCCAGCGCACGCCGAGCTGCAGCGCTGATCCCGGCCTTGGCCTCGGGCGTCCTGGGGCCTGTCGAGAGCCCACCATAAAGGGGGCATCGCCACGCCCCTCGAGCCGTCTTGATCGCAGGGGCTTTGCATCGCATTCCCGCCGCAACCTTGCGCAGCGTCCGGTTGAGACAATCTCTCGAAGCTTTTACGAAGGCCCGCGGGACTGAAACGTCGGGCTTTCGGCTGTCCGGTGAATCGCCCCGTCGGTGGAGACCGACGGGTGAATAGTGGTGGCGAGCTCTCGCCACATCTTCGCCAATGCGTTCCACGCGTCCGCGTCGGCCTTGAACCGGCGGCTTGCAGCGTAGCGCTCGCACCGCTGCGCCATCTCTTCATATTGGCTGGCAGTCCCCATGGTCCCCCCAAGGACAACATATGAGACTGCCTTCCCTACACTTCGCTGGCTACCTGGGGCACCCGGCAGTCAGAGTTGCATTTTCTGCAATGGCCGCTACTCGCCAGTGGCGCGCCGATCCGCCCCGATTGTCTCGGTAGCGTACAGATCGGCCCCGTACAGGACGATGCTCGCGCTTCCGTCGCCGTCATAGGCGCCCATGTTATGCGGGCCCTGAACGAGGGTTGTCCCCATGAAGGCTCCCGGCTTGCCCAGTTCCATCTTGCCCCAGCAGCGAAATGCGCCGTCCGTCGCCCTTTCGATGCCGGAATCGAGGACCTCGATGCTGTGTGAGGATTCCAGCTCTGCGGGATCGCAGCGGACATAGCCATATGTTCCGAGGGAGGTATCCATCAGCTCCAATCTCAGTTGACGGTGCCCCTCGATGCGGAACGTGACGGAGAAGCGATAGGTCGTTGCCGAAATGTCGATCTTGGTGCTCACGAGGCGATGCCAGCCTGCCCCTGCCGTCTCGGCCAGTGTGAAGCCCGCGTCGGGCGTGAGCGGCGCATGGACCACGATGCCCGTTGCTACCCAGGAGGCCGTAGCGAAATCCGAGCTGGACCATGCAAGGATCGGTGGCTTGTTCGGAACAAGAGCCAGCGATTCCTGGATCGGCAGGCCAAGCGCGCGGGCCACCATGCGGCCGACGCGGCGCGAAGCGGCGTCTTCATTCCCCGCCCTGAGGTGATCGGCCGAAGTGAACCGTTTGTCGGGCCATGGTTCGAATGTCGGCTGCGCGATCACGATGTTTGGATACTCGGCGGCGATAGCGAAAAGATCAGCCAACCGCTTCGCCAGGTAACCTTCCGCGATTGCCGGGCGGTGAACGGCTGGAAGACCACAATCAGCTTGGCGCCGAGCCGGGCGACAAGGTTGGCGAGGCGGCGAAGCTCGATTTGAGCAATGGACTGCGGCTTGGTGAAGATGTCCGGACGATAGGCATTCTCTGAATCATGCTTGGACATGCCAACTTTGCACAGCGCGTCAAGCCATGCTTCGTACTTGGCCGGATTCGCTCGCAGATCGTGCTCCGGCCACCAGCCCGCATTCTTGCGCAAAAATCTGACAACGGGCGCGAAAGCGGCGCTCTTGTCGACAGATTCCAAGCCCGGCTGGGTGAGTTCGGGAGTCGGCGCATACAAGGCTCGCAGCACGGCTGGGCGAGATCCCAGCGTCGGCGGCCGGATGAACGGCGACAACCAACCCAGGGCGTTCCGCAGCCGATCTTCGCCGGGCCCGACCTCAGCCGATAGCGCCGCCACCTCCGCCGGCCCATTGTGCCAGGACGTATAGAGGACGATGGCTTTGACCGACGGAACGTTGCGGAGCATGAATTCCGCGATCGAGTAGTAGCCGTCGTAACCGGTATTGGCGCAGCAGCTCACGTTCTCGTATTCAGGCCGTCGAGATACTGCTCGACGATACCGGGCACGATGGCCTGCAAACCCGAGCTGTCGCCGATCTGGACGACCCGGGGCTTGGCGGCAACCGCTGCCTCGAGCTTCGAGTAGATCAACACCTTCTGGAAAAGCTCCATGGTGTTGAAGTTGAGGTCCAGATAGCCGGAGCGTTCGGCCGGAGAGCTCGCGCTCACGGCCGCGTAAGTCGCTTCGATTGCGACAACGGCCAGCGGCTAGCACCGCCTTAAAACTGGAAATATATGAATTCATTGTTGGACCTCGCGGCGAAAAACACCACCGCGTAGAACAGCAGCACATAGAGAAGCGCGCGGACCGGCCAGGACAGCGAGTCGAGCAGGTCGACGAATTCGACCCCGTGGCGATAGGCGAACAGTTCGGTCAGCACCACGGGGATCGCGAACAGGGCGAGGCCCCACAGCAGGATGGCGTGCTGCGCCATCGAAGGAAGCGACGCCAGCGACGAGAAGACCGGGCCCATCTCCGCAGGGGTGGCGCGAAAGAAGATCCAGCCGATGCAGACCAGATTGAACATCAGCACGATGGCCAGGATCGAGCCGAATTTGCCCAGGCGATCCTTCAGGAACTGATCGATCGGCAGGACCCGATAGAGGATCAGCAGGAAGCCGTGATAGAGGCCCCAGATGATAAAGCCGAACCCGGCACCATGCCACAGTCCCCCGAGGAACATGGTAATGAGGAGATTGCGCAGCGTCGCAAGGCGACCATGCTTGTTACCGCCGAGTGGGATGTAGAGGTAGTCGCGCAGCCAGCGCGACAGGGAGATGTGCCAGCGCTGCCAGAAGTCCGACGGCGAGTGCGCCAGGTAAGGTGTCAGGAAATTGCGCGTCAGTTCGATGCCGAACAGCTTCGCCAGTCCGCGGGCGATGTCGGTGTATGCCGAGAAGTCACAGTAGATCTGGGCGGCGAAGGCATACATGTAGATGTAGCCGACGCCGCCTGCACCAGGCTGCTGGACCGCCTGCCCCGCCTGGCTGACGATGAGGCCGAAATTGTCGGCGAGGCATGTCTTCTTGAACAACCCCCAGGCGATCAGGGTGAAAGCCCGTTCGCATTCCTGGGGAGAGACGGCCTGCCGTCGCCTCACGACCTGCGGTAGCAACTCCGATGCCCGAGCGATCGGACCGGCGACGAGCTGCGGAAAGAACGAGACGAAGGTCACGTAGTCGATGAACGTGCCCGTTGGCCTGAACTTCCTCTGATAGATGTCGGCCGTGTAACTGATGGTGTGGAAGGTATAGAACGAAATGCCCGGCGGCAGCGGCAGCGTGAAATGCGCGAACAGAACGCCGAACCCCATTGCGGCGGCAAGGGCGTTCAGTTCGTCGTTGAGCCATCCCGCATACTTGAAGACGCACAGCAGAGAGAGCTGGACGACGATACTCAGCGTGAAGGCGGCGGTGCGCAGCCGCTCGTTCGTCGAACGTGCCAGGAAGGCGCCGACGATATAGTCGAAGAGGCAGGTAAACAGCAGCGGGATCAGGTAGATCAGCCCGACGGTGGCGTAGATCGCGAGACTCGCGAAAGCCAGGATCCAGTTCGCCGCGGCAGTCCTGCGCGCCAGAGCATAGAGCACGAAGGTGCACGGAACGAACAGCAGCATGAACGGAAGGGAGTTGAACTCCATCCGTAGCCGCATCCGTGGCAGCCATTCGAGACCCGGTGTCGACGTCAGCGGAACGTTGAGCAATGCCCAAATCAGGGCAGCGGTGCAAATCGCGGCGAGGAGTGCCTTGGGAATTGCCGTCAGAAGCGACTGTCCCGCCGTTCCCAAAGACAACCGATCGACGGACATGGCCCCTCGCTGCTCTCACCAGCACGGCCTGTGAGACGCACCGTCCCGAACGGGCTTGTAGCGTCTGCAAAAGGCCCTTGCAACCAGGACGCGTCGAAGCCGATCCCCCTGGAAGCAATCAGATACGGTTCCCCATGTTCCCGGGCGGCGCGTGAAAACATCCAGCCCGTCTCTTTCGTTAGTCGGCGACGGCGCCCGAAGCCTTCACGGCCGCGCCCCACTTGGGCACATCGTGCTGCAGCACCTTGGTGAAGTCGTCCGGTGAGGAGGCCACCACCTGGAGGCCGATCTTGGCGAGCCGCGCCTCGGTATCGGGATCGCGCAGCGCCGCTGTGAAGATCTGGTTCAGCCGTGCGGCGACATCCGGCGGGAGGCCGGGCGGCCCGACGATGGCAAGCCAGCTGTCGCCCTCGAAGTCGATACCGTTCTCCTTGAAGGTCGGCACGTCCGGCAATGCCGGAGAGCGCTTCGACGACGCCACGCCCAGCGCACGCACCTTGCCCGACTGGATCTGCGGCAGGGATGTGTTCACGCTGACCGCGGTCAGCTGCACCTCGCCGGCCAGCAGCGCCTGCACCGCCGGCGCCCCGCCCTTGTAGGGCACGTGCACCATGTCGAGCCCGCCCGCCGCGGCACGGAACAGCTCCATGGTCAGGTGCGAGCCGTTGCCCGTGCCGGCCGAGGAGTAGGTGAACTTGCCCGGCTGGCTCTTGGCCAGCGCCACGAACTCCTTGGGCGTCGCGGCCGGCACCGAGGGGTGCAGCATGATCACCGTCGGGAACTTGGCCGCCAGCATGATCGGCGTGAAGTCCTTGAACACATCGTACGACAGGCGCGCGCCGTAGAGCGTAGGCGCGATCGCATGGGTGCCGTTGTCGGCGACCACCACCATGTAGCCGTCGGGTGCCGACTTGCTCACCAGCGCGCTGCCCACCGTTCCACCGGCGCCCGGCCGGTTCTCGACCACGGCCTGCTGTCCGGTCTGGTCGCTGACCTTCTGGGCCAGGATGCGCCCGAACGTGTCCGAATTGCCGCCCGGCGCATGCGGCACGACGATCCTGATCGGCCGCGACGGAAACGTCGGCGTCTGGCCGCCCGCCGGCAGCGCGGCGGAACCGGCCCCAAGACCGGCAAGCAGGCCAACGAACTTGAGCGCCTCGCGGCGCGACGGGCGGATCATGCAATCTCCACGAGCGAAAGGGCGGGTAACGTTGTCATGGAAGCCCGTGCCTGTCGACGATGCGCATTGACTGCCGATCGCGGCCGCCCCACACACATCCGCCTCGGAACAGGAAAGACGAATGCCATCGGAACAGCCAGCCGCGGCGACGCATTGCCGGCTCTATCTCATCTCGCCGGAGCGCATCGAGCATCCGACGATCTTCGCGGACGACTTGCGGGCGGCGCTCGACGGCGGCGACGTCGCGGCCTTCCAGCTTCGCCTGAAGGACGTCTCCGACGATGCCATCGCCCGCGCCGCCGATACGCTGCGGCCGCTTTGCCAGCAGCGCGACGTCGCCTTCATCATGAACGACCGGCCCGACCTCGCGGTGAAGCTCGACTGCGACGGCGTGCATGTCGGCCAGGAGGACATGCCCTATGCCGAGGCGCGCCGCATCGTCGGGCCCGACCGGCAGGTTGGCGTCACCTGCAAGGCCTCGCGCCATCTTGCCATGGAGGCGGCCGAAGCCGGCGCCGACTATGTGGCGTTCGGCGCTTTCTTCCCGTCGGGCACCAAGGCCGTGACCACGCCCGCCGAGCTCGACATCCTCGAATGGTGGAGCGGCCTGATGGAAGTGCCGTGCGTGGCGATCGGCGGCATCACCGTCGGGAACTGCCGGCCGGTGATTGCCGCGGGCGCCGATTTCCTGGCCGTGGCCGGCGGCGTCTGGAACCACAAGGACGGACCTGAAGCGGCAGTGCGCGCCTTCAACGAGCTCTTTTCGGCACAGCGTTAGCGCCGTCAGGATCGAGCAGGCCCTCGCGCCGTACATACTTGGCGATCTCGGCCGCGATGAGCGCGTGGCCCGCCGCACTGGGATGACCGTCGCCGACGATGTACGGGTTGGGGCCGCCCTCGCGCCGGTTGCGCTCGAAGGCCGGGGTAAGATCGAGATACCGAATGCCCTCGCCGACCTTGTCGATGATGCCGGGCAGCGCCGCCGGCGGGCCGTAATAGTTCGTCGGAAGGAACACCACGAGGAGCCGGGAGCCGCTCGCCGTCGCCATCCGGTTCATCCGCTGCAGGAGGAACTGCACGGCCTCGGCCTTCCTGGCGTCGTCCGGTTCGCGGTAGTGGCTCCAGGTGTAGTACAGCCGTCCGAAGATCACGTCCGCGCCGTGCGTCAGCCAACGCAGCGGTGTGAGGTAGTCGCCGTCCTGATGGACCTGAAGGCGACGGACGCCGTTGCTGAACGGCAGGGCGATGTACGATTGGCCCGCCTCGTCCCAGGAGACATGCGACACGTCGAGACAGAACTCGTAGTAGGACGGCGCGCAGGGCCAGACGTTGCGCTCGAAGTGATGGGCGATGATCCCGTAGACCACGAGCCGCGGCCTGAGATCGAGATTGCGCTCGAGCACCTGCAGCGATTGGGTCGTGCCGTAGCTCGCCAGCGCAAAGTTGGCGACACTGGCGCCGAGCTCCCGTCCAAGCTTGGCAGCGTAAGAGTCCTGGTTGGCCAGCGCATAGGCCCAGGTGAAGGAATCGCCGACCGTGACGATGTCGTAGCGCGCGGCGCTCAACTGGCCCGGCCCGTCGACCCTGGCGCCGCGATCGTTGGTGTAGATGTCGAACTCGAACGTCGCCCGGTCGGCGATGGCCGGATAGATGTGCCGCGTGTGGGCGCTCGGACGGGACACCAGGCCGATTTCCGGATCATAGACCACGATGCCGTCGCCGACGGTGCTCATGGCCGGCGGCCAGACCGTCAGGTAGGCGGTCACCTCGATGCCGATCAGAAGCGCGATCGCTGTCGAGGCCAGCACCAGGCCGAGGCTCTTCAACCGGCCCCCTCGCCTCTTCAACGCACTGGCAGCCACAGAACGTCCTCGATGTGCCTGGCTCCGGTGACGAGCATCACCAGGCGGTCGAAGCCCAGGGCGATGCCCGAGCATTCGGGCAGGCCGTGATCGAGCGCCGCCAGGAAATCGCCGTCGACCGGCCAGCGCACGCCGTACAGGCGATCCTTCTCGTCCATGTCGGCCTGCAGGCGGGCACGCTGGATGTCGGGATCGGTGAGCTCACCGAAGGCATTGGCGAGCTCGACGCCGCAGGCATAGAGCTCGAAGCGCTCAGCGACCCGCGGATCGCCGGGCTTGGCGCGCGCGAGCGCCGCCATGCCGATCGGATATTCACAAAGGATGGTCGGCCGGCCCATGCCGAGCTTGCTCTCGATCCGGTCGAACATGACGCGGAAGAAGACGTCGTCCCAGCTGTCGCCGTCGTGCATGGCGATGCCGGCGGCCCGCGCGAGCTTGTCGGCGCTGCCGACCGTGGCGAACAGGTCGACGCCGGCATGCCGCTGGAACGCCTCGGCCACCGTCAGGCGCTCCGGCTCCGCCTGCGGATCGCAACGGTGCTCGCCCCAGCGCAAATCGCGGGCGCCGCTCAGCGCCAGCAGCCGCGCGCAATCCTGCATGATCGTCTCGTAGCCCACGCCGGCGCGGTACCACTCGAGCATCGTGAACTCCGGATGATGCAGCGCCGAACCCTCGGCATTGCGGAATACCCGGGCAAACTGGAAGAGCCTGGGAACGCCGCCTGCCAGAAGCTTCTTCATGGCGAACTCGGGCGAGCTGTGCAGCCAGCGTTCGCGCTCCTCGCCGTCGGGCAGCTCCCAGTCGGTGGCGAACCCCGAAAGGTGCACCTCCGCTCCAGGCGCCACCTGCAGGATCGGCGTCTCGACCTCGACAAACCCCTCGTCCGCGAACCACTGACGCATCGCCGCCTGCAGGCGCGCGCGTGCCTGCAATGCGGGCAAACGCCGGGCCAGCTTGTCGGGACGCCATTCGGTCATGGCCGACCATCGCACGCGCCGCGACGGCCGTGTAGGGTGACGACATGACGCCCAAGCAGATCGACGCCTTCTGCGGCAAGCTGCCTGCCGCGACCCGGACCGTGCAGTGGGAAGGCGTCATCGTCTTCAAGGTCGGCGGCAAGATGTTCTGCCTGATCGCCCCCGAGGAGCATTCGGTCGGCCGCATCTCCTTCAAGTCGGCGCCCGAGCATTACGATGCGCTCAGCCGCTCGCCAGGCTTCCGGCCGGCGCCGTACCTTGCGCGCGCTAAGTGGGTATCGGTCGACGATCCCAAGGCGCTGAGCGATCGCGAGATGAAAGCGTACATCACGCGGGCCCATGGCGTGATCGCCGCGGCGCTGCCAAAGAAGAGGCAGAGCGAGCTCGGTCTTCGATCGAATCCGAGATAGATGCGGGATTCGGACCCTGACGGTCCGCCGCAGCCCCGGTTGCGGGCCCCCGCCGCCTTTGATACAAGCCCGCGCCGGCCTCGAACCGCCTCCGCGGACGAGGCCGAATTCCATTCATTCGACCTGCGGTAAGCCCATGAAAGTGCCCGTCAATTCCATCCGCGCCGGCAACGTCATCGAATACAACGGCAAGCTCTGGGTGGCGGCCAAGGTGCAGCACATCAGCCCTGGCAAGGGCGGCGCCTTCGTCGCCATCGAGGCCAAGGCGCTGCGCGAGGGCAACAAGCTGCAGGAGCGCTTCCGCTCAGGCGAGACCATCGAGCACGTCCATATCGACGAGCGCGAGTGCACCTACCTGTTCAAGGACGACAACGGCTTCACCTTCATGGACAAGGAGAACTACGAGCAGCTCACTGTGGGCGCCGATGTTCTCGATCCGGACCAGTCGCGCTGGCTGCAGGACGGCATGGAAGTGACCGTCTCGCTGTACGAGGGCACGCCGGTCGGCGTCGAGTTGCCCAAGAGCGTCGTCCTCGCGGTCACCGAGGCCGATGCCGTGGTGAAGGGCCAGACCGCCTCCTCGTCCTACAAGCCTGCCGTGGTCGAAGGCGGCATCAAGGTCATGGTCCCGCCACACATCGCCGTCGGCACCAGGCTGGTGATCAACACCGAGGACGGCAGCTACATGGAACGCGCCAAGGATTGATCCCAGTGGCCCGCGCGCCCGATCACCCCGTCGCCCGCATCGGCCGCGCCCCGCTGAGCACCGGCCGCGAGCGTTCCGGCCCGCCCGAGCGCCGCTCGCTGGCGCCACGCTCGGCCACCATCACGGTGATGATCCGCGCCGCCTTCGCCGCGGCCAAAAGCCTGAAACGCGACTTCGGCGAGGTCGAGTACCTGCAGGTCTCCGAGAAGGGCCCCGGCGACTTCGTCAGCCATGCCGACATCAAGGCCGAGCGCACCGTGCGCGCCGAGCTTGCCCGCACGCGGCCCGACTACGGCTTTCTCGGGGAAGAAGGCGGCGAGACCAAGGGCGACGGGCGCAACCGCTGGATCGTCGATCCGCTCGACGGCACGCCCAACTTCCTGCACGGCGTGCCACACTTCGCCATCTCGATCGGGCTCGAGCGCGAGGGCGAGATCATCGCTGGCGTGATCTACCAGCCGATCTCCGACGAGCTGTTCTGGGCCGAGAAGGGCAACGGCGCCTATGTCGACACGCCCA
>JAEZHS010000133.1 GCA_023436825.1 Pseudomonadota bacterium
GTGCGTGATGTCACCGGTCCTGGTCCTTGGCGAAGACGTAGCCCGCGCCGCGCACCGTCAGGATGCGGCGCGGCTTCTTGGGATCGTCCTCGATGGCGGCGCGGATGCGTGAGATGTGGACGTCGACCGAGCGGTCGAAGGCCTCCAGCTTCTCACCCTTCAAAAGGTCCATCAACGCGTCGCGCGACAGGACGCGGCCGGCGCGCTCGGCCAGCGCCAACAGGAGGGCGAACTGGTAGGAGGTGATGGTCCGCTCCTCACCATCGACCCGTACCAGGCGCGCACCCTTGTCGATCTCGAGCCGGCCGAAACGCAGCGTTTCGCTTCGTGTCGGCGCACCCTTGCGGCGCAGGATGGCACGCAGGCGGGCCTGCAATTCGCGCGGCTCGAACGGCTTGGCGAGGTAATCGTCGGCGCCGACCTCCAGCCCGACCACGCGGTCCATCGGCTCGCCGCGCGCCGTCAGCATCAGGATCGGCAGATCGCTCACACCGCGCAGGCGACGGCAGAGATCGAGGCCGTCGGCGTCGGGCAACATGAGGTCGAGGATGATGGCGTCGAAGGTCTCGCGCTTCAGCAGCGCCTCGCCGTCGCGGGCGGTGCCGGCGATCGTCAGACGAAAGCCCGCCCCGCCGAGATAGTCGGAGACCATCCCGGCGAGGCGGCTGTCGTCGTCGATCATCAGGATGCGTTCGGCCATCGTCTCAGTATCGGGCCGCATCGCCCCGGATGTCATCCGTCGGCTCTGCTGGCCTTAGCCGTGCCGCTTGCCGTGGCGCTCGCTCCACGCCTTGAAGAAGGCCTGGCGCTGAGAGGCGTTCAGCACGTTGCCGGCGTCGACCAGCGCCTGGGTGAAGCGCTTGGAGCTCGCGTCGGCGATCTTCATCTGCTCGGCGCGCAGCTGCTCGATCCGCGCCGGGTCGATGGTCGCGGCGGTCATGGCCGCCTGCATCGCCTTGCGGTTCTCAACGCGCTGGTCATGGAAGCCCTTCATGTCCTTGAAGGCAGTCTGAAGGATGTCCGTGACCTTCTTCTTCTGGTCGGTCGTCGCGTCGGTGCCCGACAGGGCCTTGTCCACGCGCTTCTCGACGCGCTGCTGGAACTTGGCCGGGTCGAACGCCTGGCCGTCGGTCTTGGCGAAAGCTGCGCCGCCCGCGGTGGCCGCGAGGCTGCCGGCCAGCAGGGCCGCCATGATCGTGGTCAGGCTCTTGCGGCGCGTGCCGATCAGGATCTTGTCGTTTGCCATTCTACTCTCCTTTGTCTGGGGGTTGGGGTTCCCCGTGACGGTGATATGGAGCACGACCGTTTCGCCTGCCTCTCGGCGGTGTAAAGTTCTGTAAAGATGACCACGCTCCAGACCGAGCGGCTCCGCCTGCGGCCCCTGGTGGCCGGCGATGCCGAAGCCTATGCCGCCGTGCGCTGCCATCCAGAGGTGGCCAGGTGGCTGCCGCCGGTGACCGGCGAGCCCGTCGAGGCCGTGCGCGGCACGATCGGCCGCTTCGCCACCGGTTGGCGGGAGCGGCGGCATGCGCCGTGGGGCGTCTTCCTCGGCGATCGGCTGATCGGCCATGGCGGCCTGAATTTCGTGCCCGAGTTCGAGGCGACCGAGGTTCTGTGGGCGCTGCATCCCGATGCCTGGGGCCATGGCTACGCCACCGAGGTCGCGCGCGCCGCCCTCGCCTACGGTTTCGGCACATTGCGGCTCGATCTGATCTTTGCCATCACGCTGCCCGACAACGTCGCCTCGCAGGCGGTGATGAAGCGGCTCGGCCTCACCTACCGCCGCCGAGTCGACTACAAGTCGTTCACCGGCATCGTCTGGTACGACATCGACCGCACGACCTGGGATGAGGATCACGGCAAAGTGTCGGACTGAATGCGCTGCTGGCACGCGAGGCCAGCGACACAACGAAAGGGCGGAAAGCTCGTAAGCTGGGACGAGGACGGCCACGTTCGCCGCTCAGCCAGGGCTCAGGCTGCCTCCGGCAAATCGATCTGGAAGACCGAGCCATCCTCGGAGGGCAGCAGCGACAGTGTGCCGCCCGCTTCGCGCACGATGCCGAAGGACAGCGACAGGCCGAGGCCGGTGCCCTGGCCGGTCGGCTTGGAGGTGAAAAAGGGCTCGAAGATGCGCTCCTGTATGGCGGTCGGCACGCCGGGTCCGTTGTCGGCAACGGTGATGAGGACATGGCCGTCGCTGCCGCGCCCAGTGGACAGCACGATCGTCTTGTCGGGGCGCATCGATTGCAGCAGGGCATCGCGGGCATTGACCAGCAGATTGACCAGCGCCTGCTCCAGCAGGCTCTGATGGCTGCGCACCATCAGCGGCTGCCCGCCCAGTTGCTCGCGAACCGTGATGCCGCCGTTACGCAGGCGCTGGCCGACCAGGATGAGCGCCCCGCGGCAGGCATCGCGTACGTCGAACAGCCCAGGCTCGCCCTCGGGCGTGCGTCCGAATACGCGCATGCGCGTCAGGATCGCGGCGGCGCGATCGACCTGGACCATGATGCGGTTGAGCTTGCCGGCGACGAACGAACGAAGCTCGCCCTCGCCGAGGACCGGATGAAAGCGCGCCTCACGGGACGCGGCCGGCGCGACCTCGGACAAGGCGTTTTGTGCCGCTATCTTGATGACGTTCAGGGGCTGGCTGAGCTCGTGCGCCATGCCGGTGGTCATTTCGCCCAGGGTGACGAGCTTCGCCGTCTGGGCGATGGCCTGCTGCGCCTGGTGACGCAGTGTCTCATCTTGTCCCATCAGGATCGTGCAGTCGCCGATTTCCGGCAGTGACCGATGCGACAGCGAGAAGTGCAAATGGCGCGTGGCATCGCCGGGCCGGACGACCAGGAGGTCGACCTCGATGGCCTGTGCGTCGTTGCCGGCAGCGAAGGCGAGGATGGGGGCGGCGCCGCGCACGGCTTCGTCGCGCAGGATGTCGCGGGGCTCGTTATCGCGGGCGACGATCTCGCGAAAGCGGTCGTTGCTGTAGATCACCCGGCCCTGCCGGTCGAGCACGGCGCACAGCGCCGCCGGCGTGTCGATCAAGGCCGCCAGCAGCCGGCGCTCCGAGGCCAGCCGCGCTGCCGCTTCGGTGCGCGCGCTGAGGCGCAGGATCTGGGCGGCGACGAGGACCGCGACGGCGCTCAGCAGCAGCGCCAGGACAAGGATGAAATAGAGTCGTTCCCGCCACTGGCCGAGAAAGGTCTTGTCGCCGACCGTCACGGCGACCAGCACGGGAAAGCCTTCGACCTGGCGGGGCGAGACGATGCGCTTTTCCGAGTCCGCGGATTCCCACCATACGGGCTCGTTCGTGATCTCGGCGCTGCCCGACAAGCCATCGCGGATCATGCGGATCGGCTGGGCGCCAGTGTAGCTCCTGCCCGGCAGGCGAGGCGCGTTCAACGTCGCCGCAAGCAGCGCCCCGTCGATCCGGAACAGCGACACCGAGCTGTCTTCGCCGAGTGAGATCAGGCGAAACAGGTTGGAGAAGTAATCCGCTTCGATGCCGACGACGGCGACACCCAGCAATTCGCCGGTCTTGGATTTGATCCGGCGTGACAAGTAAAAAGTCCAGCGCTTGGTGCTCGAATCGGGCACGGCCCGACTGATCGAGACTGGCGGGCTATTCGGGCCGGTCTGGGCCAGGAAGGTCTCACGCTCGCCGGTGTCGATCGGCGGCGGCCAGTCGCTCGACGAGCTGAGGAGATGGCCCTCCTTGTCGAAGATCGAGGCGACGCTTACCTGGGGCAGACCGGCCAGGCGATCGCGCATGGCTTCGTGGAACCGATGCCGCTTCACGGCTTCGACGAACTGGGTCTCCGACCGGATGTCTTCGTCGGCGACCCAGTCCAGCATCGATCGCAAGACGAGATCGGTGGCGACCAGGGTCTGCTGGGCATGGGCTGCGGTGGTCAGGCTGAAGTTCGCTGCCGTCCGTTTCCAGTCGTTCACCTCATCGCGATAGATCTGCCAGAGCACAGCGCCGGTGACGCCCCACAGCAGGACGATATTGAGCGCCGCAACGACGAGGATGCCGCTTCCGCTCGAGCTCCAGAACGAGCCATGCTGTCGGCGCCGGGCGGGCCGGCCCTGCAACAACGTGTCTAGGTGGCTCAAAGGCTCGCTCCCGAGGAGACGTTTTGCAGATGCTGCGGACACACAAAATCGGACGGCCGAACGGTGCCGCCAACCCCATTCCTGACTATGCACCGCTTGACGATCGGGCGTTCCGGCAAAAGTATCCGATCCGGATGCATTCGCCGGGAAGCGGAGCAATGGAAAGGACGTACACCGACGAGCAGGACGATCGATCTGTCGATGTCCTGGTGGTTGATGATGACCAGGACGCTGTCGAGGAGCTGGTCGAGTACCTGAGCAAGGCCAACTTGCGCTGCCGGCCCGCTGCCGACGGCTGGGCGGCCCTGCAGGTCCTGGCCGACGGCTATCGGCCGCAGGTCGTCGTGACCGACCTCAGGATGCCAGAACTGAGCGGCATGGAATTCGCCGAACGCTTGGGCCAGCTGGGCGAAGCGGAGCGGCCCGAGATCATCTTCGTCAGCGGCAATGCCGGGTTCGACGATGCCGTGCAGGCGATCCGGTTGGGTGCACGGGACATGCTGACCAAGCCGATCGACGGGCCGCGGCTGGTTCGGGCTGTGAAGTCGGCCCAACACGCCCGTCAAATGAAGTTGCGTCCGAAGGAAGGGGCACCGCCACCTGCAGCCAAGGCGAAAGCGGCTGATGATGGCGGACCGGCCGGCCGAAAACGCGCTGCCCTTGGCGAGCTCAAGACCATACGCCGGCTGCGCAGCCAGTACTTTCCGGCAGAGCTGTTTTCCGATCCGTGCTGGGAGATGCTGCTCGATCTCTACGACGCGGCGCTGGCCGGTGCCGAGGTTACGGTGACCAGCCTCGGCGCCGCGTCCGGCGTGCCGCAGACGACTGCGCTCCGACGCATGGAAACACTTCAGGCGCATCACCTGATCGTCCGCAACGAAGACAAGTCGGACAGGCGCCGGACCATCGTCAGGCTCAGTGACGCCGGCATGCAAGCGGTCGAGAATTTCTTCGAGACCTACCTCGGCCGAAAGAGCGGTTGACCCCACCTTCGAGCCGCGCCTTAGATTTCGTCGACCGGCTGCGAATTTGACCAGAGCTAGGGGTGAGCCCTTCGGGCAATGAAGATCCTGATTATCGAGGACGACACGGATCTTTGTGTCGAGATCGTCGAGTACCTGGAACGCCGCAACCATCAGGTCAGCGGATGCCGGACCGTGGCCGCGGCCCGCCACGCGCTGGCTGCCGACAAGGCCTCGTTCGATGCGGTCGTATGCGATATCGGATTGCCAGACGGCGATGGCCTGAGCCTCTGCATGGAAAGCATGGCCGGGATGCCGGGCAGCCGCTGGATCCTTATGTCGGGCGCCCATGACATGGAGCGCCTGCGGCGCGAGCTCGAGGATCTGAAGGCAAACCCGGTCGTCCTCGAAAAGCCGCTGCCGCTCAGGCAGCTGCGCGAAGCCCTGGAAAGCGCCTGAGCCTCCCGCCAGCCCACCACATCGGCGCCCGCCGGGATCGGTCAGCCCAGCTGGCGACGCATTTCCGGCGCGCCTGACTCGTCGCCGTTCAACACCGCCGAGGCGGCGCGGTGGGTGGCGGGATCGCCAGCCGCCAGCACGGACCCGTCGGAGTTCATGTCGAGCTCACCGCCCTGCCAGTCAGTGATGAGACCACCGGCGCCCTTGATGACGGGGACGAGGGCGGCAAAGTCGTAAAGCTTCAGCGAATTCTCGACCACGAGGTCGACATGACCCGAGGCCAGCAGCCCATAGGCATAGCAGTCGCCGCCCCAGCGGAAGAGTTTCACCCGCTGGGTCAGCGCCGCATGCCGCTTCTCCCACTCGCCGGGAAACATGATCGGCGCGGTCGAATACATGTAGGCATGGTCGAGGTCAGGGCAGGCGCGCACGGCGATCGGCTTGCCGTTAAAGGTCGAGCGCTCACCCGCGACGCCCAGCCAGCGCTCGCCCAGGATCGGCTGGTCGATGATGCCCAGCACCGGCCTGCCGCGATGCAGGAGTGCGATCAGCGTGCCGAAGATCGGCAGTCCGGTGATGAAGGCCTTGGTGCCGTCGATCGGATCGAGCACCCAGACATACTCGGCATCGGTTCGCACCGCGCCGTGCTCCTCGCCGAACACGCCATGCTGCGGCACGTGCTGGGTGAGCAGCGCGCGCATGGCCGTCTCGGCCTCACGGTCGGCGATGGTGACGGGGCTCGCGTCGGTCTTGTCGTCGACTGCGACGGCGGTCCGGAAGTAGCGATTGGCGATCGGGCGCGCGGCGTCGGCGAGACGCTGCGCCAGAGCGACCAGCTCGGCAGGAACCGACCCGGCCATATCCTTGCCTGCAGTCCTAGGGCAGCGGCTGGGGCGATTCCGCCATCGTGCGCAGGTAGGCGATCACGTCAGCGCGCTCCTGCTCCTTGGGCAGACCGGCGAAGGCCATCTTGGTGCCCTTCACGTAAGCCGTCGGCTTGAAGATCATGTGGTCGATGTCTTCGTAGGTCCAGTCGCCACCCTTGCCCTGCAGGCCGGAGGAGTAGCTGAAGCCTTCGTGGCTCGCCTTCTTGCGGCCGACGATGCCCCACAGGTTCGGGCCGACCTTGTTCGGTCCGCCCTTGTCCGCGGTATGGCAGGTGAAGCACTGCTTCTGGAAGATCGCCTTGCCAGCATCGACGTTGGCGCTGGCGAGCTTGGGCCCGATCGGCGGCAGCTCCTGCGCGGGGGCAGCGGCGACCGCCGTCTGCGGCGCCTCGTCGGACACCGCGATCGCCGGCTTCTCGAGCTTATGCGGATGAACCAAGGCGTTGGAGACTTTGCCCACCACCATCGCGAACAGCGCCGAGGCCAGAACGCAGCCCGCAACCGTGTTGAAACTGGCCATAGTCAGATCCCGAAGCGCCCAAAATTCCGGACGTTGCTGTAGCACGCCCTCAGTGCGGCCAGTAGTATCCGATCACGGCCTCGCGCTCGCGCGGCGGAACGTCGCAAGTGCCGGATTTTGCGGGGTTTTTCGCTCTTCGGCGCATGGTCGCCGGGCGATTTGACGTGGGGTTATCCGGCGGGCGAAACAACCCGCCGACAATTGGCATTGGGCGCGAGCCCCGGGGGATCGGCGAGATGGCAAAGGGGCGGACAAGCCGCGGCAACAAGAGCGTGGCGAGCAACACCATCGCCTTCCAGGGCGAGGCCGGCGCCAATTCCGACATGGCCTGCCGCTCGGCCTTTCCCTACATGACGACCCTGCCGTGCCCGACCTTCGAGACGGCGATGGCCGCCGTTCAGGCCGGCAAGGCCGAGCTCGCGATGATCCCGGTCGAGAACTCGATCGCCGGGCGCGTTGCCGACCTGCATAGCCTGCTGCCCCACACCAAGCTCAAGATCGTCGCCGAGCATTTCCAGCGCGTCGAGCACTGTCTGGTGGCGCTGCCGGGCGCCACGCTGAAGTCGATCAAGACGGTGAAGAGCCACGTCCAGGCGCTGTCGCAGTGTCGCAACTTCCTGAAGAAGCATCGCTACACGCCGCTGGTCCATGGCGACACCGCGGGCGCGGCGCGTGAGATCGCCGAGGACGGCGACAAGAGCGTCGGCGCCATCGCGTCCTCGCTGGCCGCCCGGATCTACGACCTGAAGGTGCTGGCCCGCAACATCGAGGACGCCGACCACAACACCACGCGCATGCTGGTGTTCTCGCGCGACGACGCCCAGCCCGACTGGCGCACCGTGCAGTGCATGACCGCCTTCCTGTTCCGGGTGAAGAGCGTGCCGGCCGCGCTCTACAAGGCGCTGGGCGGGTTCGCCACCAACGGCGTCAACATCGTGAAGCTTGAAAGCTACCTGTCGGGTGCTCACTTCGAGCAGGCGCAGTTCTATGCCGAGGTCGAGGGTCATCCGGCACAGCGCGGCCTGAAGCTCGCCCTGGAGGAGCTCGGCTTCTTCTCCGAAGAGTTCAAGGCGCTCGGCACCTTCCCGGCGCATCCCTTCCGCCGCAAGGGCTGGGAAGCCCCGACGCGTCCCGGAACCTGAAACGAGTACCTGATCGCCATGCCGCAACAGCCGGTCCGCATCGCCCCCTCGATCCTGTCGGCCGATTTCGCCGCCTTGGGCCGCGAGATCGAGGCGGTGACCGCGGCCGGCGCGGACTGGATCCATGTCGACGTCATGGACAACCACTTCGTGCCCAATCTCACCATCGGCCCGATGGTGGTGAAGGCGCTCAGGCCGCACAGCAGGCTGCCGCTGGACTGTCACCTCATGGTGACTCCGGTCGACCCGCTGGTGCCGGCTTTCGCCGAGGCGGGAGCCGACACGATCTCGTTCCATCCAGAGGCGGGGCCGCACGTTCATCGCACCATCCAGCTGATCAAGAGCCACGGTAAGAGGGCGGGCTGCGTGCTCAATCCGGCGACGCCGCTTGCCGCCATCGAGAATGTGCTGAGCGATCTCGACCTGGTGCTGGTGATGAGCGTCAATCCGGGCTTCGGCGGTCAGGCCTTCATCGAAAGCCAGCTCGCCAAGATCGCGGCCCTGCGCAAGGCGATCGATGCGCTCGGCAAGCCGATCGACCTCGAGGTCGACGGCGGCGTCAACGCCGAGACCGCCAGGCGTTGCATCGAGGCCGGCGCTGACGCGCTGGTCGCGGGCACTGCCGTGTTCACCGGAGGCCCGGACAGGTACGCCGCCAACATCAAGGCGCTGCGCGCGTGAAGGTCACGCAGCGGGCGCTCGCGATCGCGCGGATCCAGGCCGGGTCGGGCGCTCCCGAGGAGAAGGCTCGGGTGATGGCCTGGGATCGTCTCAACGGCATGCTCTCGACGCTCGATTCCAAGACGTCCGTGCTGTTGCGCTTCAACGCCATCGTCGTTGCCGCGCTCGCTTATGTCCTGGTCATCGCTCCCACCGAGCCGGTCATGGGAACCAACGCGACTGTCAAGTTGATCGGCCAACTGGTTGGCCACGGCAGCTTGCTGGCCAGCGTCGTGAGTTGCGGTCTCGCCTTCCCGGTGATCAACGTGCAATGGGACTTCTTCGGCATGCGGCTCGACCGGCCGCTCGATGGCGAGTCGCGCTTCGACGATGCCGCCGTTCAGCGTCTGGGTGACCTCGTCGCCTGGCGCACGCGGCTCTACTCCTGGGCATGGCGGCTGGCCGTCGCCGGCGGAATTGGCTTTGCGATTCTCGTTGGTATCGGCACCCTGCACTGAAAAGCAGGAGGGCCCATGACCGACATCATTCTTCATCACTATGCCGCCTCGCCGTTCGCCGAGAAGGTGCGCATCGCGCTTGGCCTGAAACAGGCCGCCTGGAAGTCGGTCGACATCCCCAACGTCATGCCCAAGCCCGACCTGATGCCGCTGACCGGCGGCTATCGCAAGACGCCGGTGATGCAGATTGGCGCCGACATCTACTGCGACACCCAGCTCATCATGCTGGAGCTCGACAGGCGCCTGCCGGCGCCGAGCCTCCTGCCCACGGGCCGCGAGGGCGAAGCACGCGCCATCGCCATGTGGGTCGACCGCAATATCTTCTCGCCGGCCGTCGGCGTGGTCATGAGCCAGATCCCGATCGAGGGCCGGTTCGGCGAGACCTTCAAGAAGGATCGCAGCGAGTTCTCCGGCCGCAATTTCGATCCCGAGCGTCTACGTGCGGCATTGCCGATGATGCGCGACCAGACCTATGCCCTGCTGTCCCTGGCCGGAACGATGCTGAGTGACGGCCGCGAGTTCCTGCTGGGCGCCGAGCCCTGCCTGGCCGACTGCGCGCTCTACAATCCGGTTTGGTTCATCCAAAGCCAGCTCGGCGAGACGGCGGCGCCGCTCGACCGGCTTCCCGGCATCGTTGCCTGGTCCCGTCGCATGAAGGCGTTGGGCGGCGGCCGGCGCACCGACATCAAGGCGGGCGAAGCGCTCGACATCGCCAAGGCAGCCGAGCCCGGCACGACCGCCGTTGACGCCAGCGATCCCAGCGGCCTCGAGGCCGGCCAGAAGATCAGCGTCACGCCTGACGATACTGGCAGGGTGCCTGTCGAGGGTGTTCTGGTTGGCCTCGCACCTGATCGCGTCTCGATCCGGCGCAGCGACCCGCGAGTGGGTGAGGTGGTCGTCCACTTCCCGCGGGCGGGCTTCGTCGTGCTCCCGCTATAACGAGATCTCGCCCTTCAGCACCGGCACGCAGCCGCCGCCGACGCTGGCACGGATGCCGTCGGCGGCGCGCCATGCCGTGCAGGCGAGCAGACTCGGCCGGCCCATCTCGACGCCCTGGGTGATGTCGTAGCGCGCCTTGTCGGCGGTGCCGAGCGACAGCAGCAGGGCGGCGAGCGGCGTTGCCGCGCTGCCGGTGGCGGCGTCCTCGATCGTACCCGACAGCGGAGAGAACATGCGGGCGCGCAGCCGCGTCGCGTCGGCGGTCTTGCCGTCGTGGGCGTAGAGGTAGAGCGGCAGCCGGCGCGGACCGAGATGCGGGAAGACCTCGCGCGCCGCCTTGAAGCGGGCCGTGTCGGGGGCCGCGCGCGTCAGCGCGGCAGGCGTGACCTCGGCGACGACGAAGGAATTGCCGACCGACGCCGCGACGGGCCGGTGTGCGGTGACGACGACCTCGCTCGGGTCGATGCCGACGCAGCCTGCCACCAACTCGGCCGGCATCTCCTCGGCGAGCGACAGCGGCTGCGGTGCGGCAATGGTGACGGTGCCGGCGCCGTCGGTGCGGACCTCGACCAGGCCCGCGATCTCCTCGAAGCGCAAGACGCCCTCATGGGCGCGGCCCAGGCCGGCCAGCACCCAGCCGGTGCCGACATTGGGATGGCCGGCGAACGGCATCTCGGCGGTGCGATTGAAGATTCGCACGCGCGCGGTGTTCGCAGGATCGGCCGGCGGCAGCACGAAGGTCGTCTCGCTGAGATTGAATTCCGCTGCCAGCGACTGCATCTCGCCGTCGCTCAAACCCCGAGCATCAGGGAACACCGCCAGCGGATTGCCGCCGAAACGCCGGTCGGTGAAGACGTCGACGGTGACGAAGGAGAACGTGCGCATGAAAAAACTCTCTGTCACCTGGCGCGGGGATTATCCCGCGCTAACCGTAGCGAGGGGCCTTGGGAACAGGCAAGGGCCCTCGCTTCGCTCGGGATGACAATGGTGGTGGTCAAACAACCTCGACGCCGATCTCGTCGGCAATTCGGCGAAATCCGGCCAACGACCGCGCGGTGGCGTTGCGCCCGTCCTGCGGGCAGTGCGTCTCGATGCTGGCCAGCACTTCCTTGGTCTCCACGCCGCTCAGCAACCGCTTGAGCTCGGCCGGCCACGGCACGTCGCCGTCGCCCAGCGGCACGGTGCGGTTCGCCGAAAGGTCGCGGTCCTTGAGGTGGATGGCCGTGGTGAACGGGGCGAGGGCGGCGATATCGGCGTCGCTCGGCCGTTCGCCCGTCGACCATGCGTTGGCGATGTCGATCAGGGGCCGCAGGTAGCGTAGCTTTGGCTGCGTATCCTTCTCGAACTCCTCCTCCTCGTCCGGGATCACTTCCTTGGAGGCCTTCTCGTCGGCCACGAAGAAGGCGGCAAGCTCGGCGATATTGCCGACATTGCACACCGGTTCGTTCTCGAGCTGCAGCGTGATATCGTAGTGGTGGGCAAGGCCCAGCAGCTTGGCGAGCTGGTCGGTCAGCCTGCTGAGATCGGTCGGCCGGAAGCCGCCGTAGCGCAGATAGCTGAAAATCCGCATGTGGGGTGCACCGAGGATCACCGCGATCTGCATGGCATGTGCCACCCAATCCTCGACCGGGCACTGCTTGGGATCGAAGGCGAAATCGACCTTTCCGCCGCCGTTGGCCGATCTGCCGGGCGCCTTCCACTTGAAGGCCGGGGACACGAAAGCCGGCACGGTGATCCCTGCCTTCTCGAGCGTCCGGCTGATATGGATGACCTCCTCGGTCTTCATGCTGAGCAGGTTGCGCCCGCCCACGGTGCGCATGTCGAGACGCTGCAGGCCATGCTCATGGGCAAAAGAGATCATTTCATCCAGAGACGGGCCGATTTCGTCGCCGATGACGGATAGCTGAAGGCGCGGGAGAGTCATTGCGCCAGCCTACTATGGCTCAATAACTTTGGCTAAAGTGAATGTGCGACCGATGGAGATGGCATGAGCGACGATACGGCGATCTTCGTGGGAGCGAGCGACGCCGACCAGTTCCTGCTCCTGAAATATGCCAATCGGCACGGCCTGATCGCCGGCGCCACCGGCACCGGCAAGACCGTGACTTTGCAGACGATCGCGGAGGGTTTTTCGGCCTACGGCGTTCCGGTCTTCATGGCCGACGTCAAAGGCGACCTGTCGGGTGTCGGCCAGATGGGCGGCGACAATCCGCGCGCGATCGAGCGGGCCAAGCAGCTCAAGATCGAAGGCTACGCCGGCCGTGCCTTCCCAACGGTCTATTGGGATCTGTTCGGTGAGAAGGGCCATCCGGTGCGCGCCACCGTGACCGAGATCGGTCCTGTGCTGATGGCGCGCCTGCTGCAGCTCAACGCCACGCAGGAAGGCGTGTTGAACATCGTCTTCAAGGTCGCCGACGAGCAAGGCCTGCTGCTGCTCGACTTCAAGGACCTGCAGGCGGTGCTGCAATGGACGGCGGAGAATGCCGGGTCGCTCACCACGAAGTACGGCAATGTCAGCAAGCAGACCGTCGGCACCATCCAGCGCGCGCTGCTGACCTTGGAGCAACAGGGCGGCGAACGCTTCTTCGGCGAGCCGGCGCTCGACCTCAAGGACATGATCGGCCGCGATCCTTCGGGCGCCGGCTACATCAACGTCCTCGCCGCCGACAGGCTGATGCAGAGCCCGCGCCTCTACGCCACGTTCCTGCTGTGGCTCCTGTCGGAACTGTTCGAGGTCATGCCCGAGATCGGCGATGCCGACCGGCCGAAGTTCGTCTTCTTCTTCGACGAGGCGCATCTTCTGTTCGACGACGCGCCCAAGGCGCTTTTGGACAAGATCGAGCAGGTTGTGCGGCTGATCCGCTCCAAGGGGGTGGGCGTCTATTTCATCACCCAGAACCCGCTCGACATTCCGGAGTCGGTACTGGGCCAGCTCAGCAACCGCGTGCAGCATGCCCTGCGTGCCTTCACGCCGAAGCACCAGAAGGCGGTGAAGACCGCCGCCGACACATTCCGGCCCAACAAGAAATTCAACGCCGCAGAAGCCATCCTCGAGCTGGGCGTCGGCGAGGCGCTGGTCTCGTTCCTCGATGCCAAGGGTGTGCCCGAGCCGGTCGAGCGCTGCTTCGTGGCGCCACCGCGCGGCCGGATAGGTCCTGCGACCGACGCCGAGCGCGCGGCCGCGATCAAGGCGAGCCCGCTCGCCGGCAAGTACGACCGCACGGTCGATCGCGAATCGGCCTACGAGGTGCTGAACGGCCGAGCCGCCGCCGGCCAGGTCGAGCATGACGAGGCCCCACCTGCGCCCACCCCAAGCCGGCGCGGCCAGTACGATGCGCCGCCGCCGGTAAGCTCCGGCCCCTGGGGACGCACCCGGATTCCGCAGACGGAGCAGGAAGGGGCGCCGCCCCCCAAGCCGCGGCCGCGGACAAGCCAGCCCAGGCCGTCCGCCGAACCGCGGCCCCCTCGGACAACCGCGAGCCGCAGCGATTCGATCAGCACGACGGTTGCCAAGACGGCGGCGCGCACCGTGACCAATGTCCTGGTCCGCGAAGTGACCAGGGCTGTGTTCAAGGATGGCGGCGCGATTCTGCGCGGCGTGCTGGGCTCGCTGCGCAAGTAGCCCGGAGCGCGGACCTCCAAGTCCGCGCTCCGGCAACGCGTCAGGCCTCGACGATCAGCGTTCCATCCATGTCCTCGTGGCCGCCGCCACAGAAGACATCGCAGAAGAAGGTGAAGCTGCCGGGCTTGTCGGGCAGCAGCGTGAGACGCGTCTCCTGGCCCGGCACGATGTCGGTGCGTACGCCGAGATCAGGCATCTTGAAGCCGTGGATGCGGTCCTCCGACGTGAGCACCAGGACCACCGGCTGACCGACCTTGGCCGACACCTTGTTGGGGTTGAACTCGAACTTCTTCGCGCTGATGCGGATTTCCGCCGGTGTTTCGGCGGCGAGCCGCGCGGCTCCCAGCGCGCTGCCGGCCAGCAGCGCGATCATCGTCCTGCGGTGCATGGCGTCAGCTCCGGGTCACCGGCAGTTCGGCAAACGTGACCTTGTCCGCCACGGCAACATCGCGCGTGCCCAGCCCCTTACCTGGCATTGCCGCGTCGTAGGGGAGCGGCGCCCGCTTGGGCTGCGAGCCCGGGGCGGGCAGGGCGAAGATCAAGGAGTTCGCAGCATGATGGGCGATGTGCCCGGTCATGTGGTGATGCTCCTGATGGATGTGGCCGTAGAACACCACGACGTTGCTGTAGGGCATCAGGAGCTCGATCGCCTTGGCGCCGTCGGCGGTGGTCCAGTCCCAGTTCGGCTGCAGGTCGAACAATGGCCGATGCGTCAGCACGACGATGCGGTCGTCGGTCTTGCGGTGCGTCAGGTCGGCGCCCAGCCAGGCAAGCTGGTCGTCGCCCAGCTTGGCGGCCGGGTCCGAGACGTTGTCGAGGACGACGAAGTGCACGCCCTTGTGGTCGAACGTGTAGTGCGTCGCGCCGAAGAACTCCTTGTAGGCCTCGCCCTTGTCGAGCGAGGCGTCGTGCTCGCCCGGCATGAAGCGCACGTCCTTGATGGTGAGCGCTGAGACGATCTCGCGGAACCGCTTCATGCGTTCGCGGCGCTGCTTTGCATCATCAGTGGTGTGGGTGAGATCGCCGGTGAAGACAATGAAGTCGGGCTGACGCGCCAGGCCGTTCACGGTGGCGACGGCCTTCTCGAGCGTATGCTCGGCATCGGGATTTGCAGGCCCGCTGTAACCCCAATGGGTGTCGGAGAACTGCACGAAATGGAAGTCGTTGGCCTGCGCCCGGGCGCGTTGGTTGGGGAACAGGCCGGCCGTGAAGGCGACGCCGGCGACGCCCGCCAGCTTCAGGAAATCGCGGCGATCCGATTGCAGCATGATGACAGTCCTCCGCAGGTGAAGTCGCAGGGACTACCGCTGCAGCGCCGCTGTTATTCCGGGATTTCCGGCATGGAATAAAATCGACGGTCGGCCGGTATTGATGTCCTAATGCGCTGCATGTCGGATGCGCCGAAGCCCGATGCCGGTACGGTCGATCGTTTTCG
Source organism: Pseudomonadota bacterium (assembly GCA_023436825.1). The sequence goes on from JAEZHS010000133.1 coordinate 15,258, forward strand.
CACCGTCATGCTGCCTCATCTCGATGCGGCCTACGGCTATGCCTGCTGGCTGACGCGTGATCCGGTGCAGGCCCAGGATGTCGCGCAGGAAGCGATGCTGCGCGCGCTGCGCTACTTCCACGCCTTCCGCGGTGAGGATGCCAAACCGTGGCTGTTGCGCATCGTGCGCAACGCCTGGCTCGACCTCTCGGGGCGCCATGCGGCGGAAAGGGTGCCGTTGGAGGAAATCGAGGACCGCGCCGGCGAGGGCCCCGATCCCGAGCAGAGCGCGCTCGCCGGCGACCGGCGGCGCCAGATCGCCGCCGCGCTGGCGTCGCTGCCGGCAGAGGCGCGCGAGGTCCTCGTCCTGCGCGAGATCGAGGAGCTTTCGTACAAGCGCATCGCCGTGGTGCTCGATCTGCCGATCGGCACCGTCATGTCCCGCCTGGCGCGGGCGCG
>JAEZHS010000153.1 GCA_023436825.1 Pseudomonadota bacterium
TGACTCATGAGCGCGCAGGATGCGCGCGGTCCGGAAGACGAAGACCATGAGCGGGCCTGGAGGCCCGCGGTCCGGCAAGAAACTAAGGCAGCGCGACCTTGACCAGCCGCCCGCCTTGCACGTCGACGCGCCGCATCATCGAGCTGCCCTCGACCTGCGAGGCGCCTTCCCACTTCACGCTGGTGGTGGCGTACCACACGCCGTCCGGGACACTCGGGAAGGAGAAGCTGCCCGAGCTGTCGCAGCGCGTCGTGCGCAGGGTCTGGACGTAGAGCGGGTCGTCGCGCTCGAACTTCACCGGGCCGAGGCTCGTGGCGCGGGTGCCGCGCGTGGCATTGCCGAAGATTGCCGTCATGCGCGCCCGCGCATAGGCGGTGTCGGGGATCAGGTTGGCCGACTGGCCGGCGCAGGTATAAGTCGTGCCGCCGGACTTCAGGCTGGCGTTTCCGCTCACCGTGTTGCGGCCGCTCTTGCGCGCCCATTCGACGTCGCCGGGAGAGATGCCCGAGGACAGGGCGGCCTGCTGCTGGAACTGGGCGCATCCGGCGAGCGCCAGGGTCAATCCGAGAACGAGCGCGAGGGGTTTCATTGGCAGTCTTCCTCCATTCAGCCGAGCGTAGACTGCTGTGCCGGCGTGGCCTGTGATCCTTCAGTGAACAGGCGTATGCTCGGACCAGCGTTGCCCGCGGCATGCCCTTTCGGCCCCGCGGCGGTGGTGCAGTTTATTCGAGACGCATAGTTGGCAGACGACTTCCCCGGTGCGCAGAGGCGCGGCGGGACACGCGTATTTCCACTCCATGCCTACGCCTCAACCAGTTCAAGAAACGACAGGAGGAAATCATGGCTCGCATTGCGCGGCGTAGAGTTCTCAAACTGTCTGTATCGGGCGGCATGGCCGCCATCCTGGCCAGCGGCCGTGGACCGGCGCTCGCCCAGGAGATGCACGTTCATTGGCTGCGCTGGGCCGATTTTGTGCCGGCATCCGACACGTTGCTCAAGGGTCCGATTACACAGGAATGCAAGAAAGCCTTGGGCATCACTCTCAAGGTCGAGACCGTCAATGCCAACGACCTGCAGTCGCGCATCACCTCGGGCATCCAGTCGGGCAGCGGCGCGGACATCATCATGGCCTACAACAACTGGCCACAGCTCTATGTCGGCGGTGTGGCAGACGTCAGCGATCTCGCCGAAGAGCTCGGCCAGGCCGGCGGCGGCTACTACGACGTCTCCAAGCAGATCGCGACCGTCGGAAACAAGTGGATCGGCGTGCCGTTCACGGTTGGCGGCGGGCTGATCGCCTATCGCAAGTCGTGGCTGGAGGAAGCCGGCTACACGACCTTCCCCGAAACCTGGGACACCTTCCGCGAAGCAGGCAAGAAGCTCAAGGCCAAGGGACGGCCGATCGGGCAGACGGTGGGTCACACCTTTGGCGACGCCCCGGGCTGGTGGTATCCCTTCCTGTGGTCGTTCGGCGGCAAGGAGGTCGATGCAGACGGCAAGACCGTGGTGCTCAACAGCAAGGAAACGGTCGAATCGATCAAGTTCGCCGTCGCGCTGTGGAAGGAGACCATGGACGAAGGCGGGCTCGCCTGGGACGACACCAACAACAACCGCGCCTTTCTGTCTCAGACCATCAGCGCGACCAATAACGGCGCCTCGATCTACATCGAAGCCAAGCGCAAGCCCGACACCTACAAGACGGAGAAGGACACGCCGATGTTCAAGGACATTCGGCATGCCCGCATCCCCAAGGGGGTCGCCGGCCAGTACAACCAGCCAGGCATCTTCACCGACATGTTGATGGGCTATTCGAAGAATCAGAAGCAGGCCGCGGAGTTCCTGCGCTGGATCCACTCCAAGCCAATCTACGACCAGTGGTTCACCTCCCAGCAGGGCTACACCTGCGGCGCCACCAAGGATTGGGCGAAGCACGCGGTATGGGACGTTGATCCGGTGATGACGCCCTTCAAGGACCTGCCGGTGTTCGGCCGACTGGTGGGCTACGCCGGGCCACCCGACCGCAAGGCAGCCGAGGTCGTCAGCAAGTACATCATCGTCGACATGTACGCCAAGGCGATCCAGGGCATGCCGGCCGAGGAAGCCGCCAAGTGGGCGCACAGCGAGGCGACGAAGGCGTACGCGTGACGCGAACCGTCGTCCCGACCGGAGCGAAGCGGAGTGAAGGGACCTTGTTTCAACGATTAGGAGCCAATCGTTGACAGAAGGTCCCTCCACTACGCCTCGCTGCGCGAGGCTCCGGTCGGGACGACGGGATTACCCGAACGCCGCGAACACCTCGTCGATCGCCTTCATCTGATTGCCGGCCGCCGAGGACGGCACCAGGATCGGCGTGTGTACGCCCGCCGCGCGCCAGGCGGCGACGCCGTCGCGCACCTTGGCCGCGGGACCGAACAGCGTGGTTTCGGCCAGCCACTTGTCGGTAAGGAGCTTCGGCACGTCGTCGCGGCGGCCCTCCGCGATCGCCTTTTCGACGGCCTCCATCTCCTCGACGAAGCCCGCCTCCTTCCAGTAGTTCCGGTAGTTGGGCAGGAAGGCGTAATTGGTGAGCGTGCGCCGGTTCACCGCCCGGGCGGCCTCGACGTCGTCGCTGATGCAGGTCGGGATCATGTTGCCGATGAAGAAGCCCGGATCGTTGCGCCTGGCCGCGGGCAGCGCCGCCAGCGACTGCCCCATGTGCGACAGCACGACGTTGGCGAACACGACGCCCTCTGCCAGCTCGCCCGACAGAGCCACCATCTTCTTGCGCAGCGCCGCGACGATGATCGGCGGCAGCGGGCCGTAGGACGTCTCGGCACGGAACTTCTCGATGAAGCTGCGCGTATCGGCGAGCGGCTTGCCCGGCGTCACGCCCATGCGCACGTAGGACGGTCCATGGGCGATGCCGATGCCGAGCCGGAAGCGCCCGCCCGACACCTCGTGCATCATGGCGGCGCTCTGCGCGAAATCGACGATGGTGCGCTGGTAGATCGGCGCGATCGAGGTGGCAAAGGTGATCTTCTCGGTGTTCCACGCCAACGCCTCGCACGTCGACATGCCGCCGGTCGGGCTCGGCACATAGAGCCCGGCGAAGCCGCGTCGCTCGGCCTCCTGACCGAGCTCGATGGTGCGCCGACGGCGGCCGGGCATGGCGATCAGGCAGAGGGCGGGAAGCGGTTCAGGCATCGTACGGTCCTTCGGCTGGCGTTCGTTCCCGGCAACTATCTCATAACGACGCCCATCAATCTTCTTGTCGAACCAGCCGCGTATTGGTCTAGTGCCAGCGGGGAGAGCGTAACCCGCGTGCGTTGCGTAGTTTCTGCCGTGCCGGCCTGGTCGCCGCGCACGACCCGCGTACCCAAAAAAACTTGTGGTCAATCGGGAGGAACCCCAACATGAAATACAGCGCAATGCTGGTTGCCGCCGGCCTGCTCAGCGCCGGGTCGGCGTTCGCCCAGCAGCCGCCGATCAAGATCGGCGTGCTCTATCCATTGACCGGCGGCGGCGCGGTTTACGGCGCACCGGCGCTGGTCGGCCACCAGATGGCGATCGAGGAGCTGAACGCCAAGGGCGGCATCCTGGGCCGCAAGGTCGAATCGCTGGAACGTGACGACAAGCTGAACCCGGCGACCGCCTCCTCGACCATGAAGGAGCTCATAACCAAGGACAAGGTCGACATCGTGCTCGGCGGCCTGTCATCGGCGGTCGGGCTCGCCATGTCGGAACAGAGCAAGCAGGAGAAGGTCGTCTACATCTCGACCATCCCCAAGACCATCCAGATGACGACGGACAAGCTGCACAAGTACGTCTTCCGCACCGCGGCGAACACCGACCAGGAAGGCGAAGCCATGGCGATCCTGGCCGGCAAGAACAAGCTCGCGAAGATCTGCCATCTCGAGCTCGACTACGCCTACGGCAACGACCTCGAGGCCGGCATCCTGAAGGCGATGCCCAAGCACGCGCCCGATGCCAAGATCGTGCTGACCCTGAAGCCCAAGCTCGGCGCCACCGACTTCAATCCGTTCATCCCGCAGGTCATGGCGGCGGGCTGCGACGGCGTGCTGTCGGGTCTGTGGGGACCGCACTTCGTGTCGTGGGTCAAGCAGGCCGCCCCGCTCGGCTTCTTCAGCAAGATCAAGTGGATCTCGGGCGGCGAAGTCGGCAGTCACGAGATCGCCGGCGAGCTGAAGGGCGAGTACCCGGACAACGTCGTCGCCAACAGCTACGAGCTCTGGTACGCCGGTAACGATCCGTCCCACAAGGAGTTCCAGGCCAAGCTCGCCAAGAAGCTCAACACCCAGGAGACCCCGCAATGGGCGGCGCTGGGCTACATCGGCGTGATGTACGCCGCGGCGGCGATGGAGAAGGCCAAGTCGACCGATCCCGACAAGGTCGCCGAGGCGTTGGAAGGGCTCACGATCGGTACGCCGGTCGGCAAGCTCACCATAGATGCCAAGACCCACCAGGCCAACATCGGCCAGTTCTGGGGCCCGATGGTCAAGAAGCCCGACCGCGCCTACCGCATGATGGAGCCGGCTGAGTACATCCAGCCGAAGTGACGGCGGCGTAGGTCGCGTCTTTCATGCTCTTCCGGACCGCGAGCTTCCAGCTCGCTCATGAGCATGAGCGGGCTGGATG
>JAEZHS010000166.1 GCA_023436825.1 Pseudomonadota bacterium
GGAGAGGCCCGGCGTGACGCCGCCATAGCCGCTGCTCAGTCGGCCGTTCCAGCCGAAGCCGACATGGCCGCCGGCGGCGTCGTAGAGATAGTCGAAACCCTCGAGGAACATGCGGCCGGTGTTCACGAACACGCCTCGGTCGTGCACGACCTCGACCCGTTCCGGATGCATGGGATTGCCGCGGGCGCCGACGGTGAAGCCGTAGTAGGCCGGCTGCGGGTTGCGCTGGTCGGGCATGAAGAGGGTGATGCGGCTGCCCTCCGGCGCGCGTCGGCCACGCTCCAGCCGTGTGCCGGCGGGCGGCGACAGGAACATGTAGTTGATGCCGGTGTCGACCAGGACCGTGCCGTTGCCCGTGACGCCGTCGACCGATACCGACATGGGGGCGGCGCTCCATTCGGGCACGCCCGGCCGCGACATCGGGTTGGGCGCGAGCTTGATGAAGGCGAAGCCGCGCGTGCGTTCCGCCGACATGCCGAGATGCACGCCCTCGCGCGTCACGATGTAGCCCGACCGCACCGAGGACAGCGGCGCGCCTGAGGCGAGCGACACGAGGCTGACGAAGGGGTTGCGCGGCACACCGGGCTCGGTGCCCTGCGCTCCGGTGCGGTCGAAGCCGATGCCCATGAACGCGACGCCGCGCGGATTGCTCTCGGGCCGGCAGTCGCGCGCCCGCTCCAGGCAGGTGATGTGCGACACGCGTAGCACCTGTACGCGCGCGGTGGCGATGGGCGTGTGCTCGTCGCGCTGGATCTCGACCTCGGTGGTGTAGCGCTCGCCGTTCAGGACGCGGCCGCTCGAGTTGTAGATCAGGCGACCGGGACCCTCGGCGATGTCGTTCGGCGCCGGCACGAAATGTTCGGCGGCGACGACGATGCCGGTCGAGCCGGTGTCCATGCCGAAGCGAACCGGCCGGCTGCCGTGCAGCTTCAGCCAGACCTGCGGTACGCGGTCCATCGCGATCGGCCCGTTGGCGAAGGGGATGTCGAGCGTCTGCAGCCCGCGATACTGCGTCCATGGTGCTTCCTGCGCGGCAACGGGACTGGCGGCAAGGAAGCTTGCCGCAATCAAAGCGGTGGCAAGTTTTTCGTAAGGCGGTTTCATAGGTTGCGGCCCCCACTTCGCTTTCAACTTCAATTGCAGTGTGCTGGTTTGCGCGAGCTGTGAAAAGAGTCAGCCCGCTCTTGAGTGTAGCGGCCATCATGGCTGTCTTGCCGTACCCGTCTGGCGCGCAGACGCCTCCGGTCTCATTCCCGCCAAGGATTTCGGTCCCGTATGGACCGGCTTCTATGTCGGCGCCGCGTTCGGCGCCGGCGGCACCTTCAATCGGCTTGACATCGGCGGTCCAGGGCTGAACACCAGCGTTCACGGCGGCGGCCAAAGCGGCGTCCTGGGCTCGATCTACGGCGGCGTCGACTACCAGATCACGCAGCGCGGCCTCGTCGGCCTGTTGGCCGAGGCGAGTTACGCGGGTCTCAACGGCTCGGTCTCCGCGAGCGCCCCCGGCGCCTTCGCCCAGGTCAATCAGAACACCGGCTTCGGCTGGGCGGTGCTTTTGTGCGCCGGTTTTCTCGCCGATCCCTCGACGCTGCTCTATTTCACCGGCGGCTACGCGGGCCATATCGTCAACACCAACGGCACCGTGGCCGTGCCGGGCGGCACGGCGCGCTTCTCCACCAACAATACGATGAACGGCTGGACCTTCGGTCCTGGCTTCGAGACCATGCTGACCAACAAGCTGTCGGCCAAGCTGGAGTACCGGTACAGCCAGTTCGGCCGCCAGACCATCGGCAGCACCGGCATTTCGATGGAGCCTTCGACCCGCGCGATCCGCGCCGGCCTCAGCTACCGTTTCGGTGGCCTGGGCGTGGTATCGTCCGACCAGTCGTTCGCCGGCAGTTCTCAGCCCTTCAACTGGACGGGCGTCTATCTCGGCGGCGCGGTCGGCGGTGGCCTGGGTTTCGCGCAGACCAGCTTCAACAGCGGCAGCCAGGGCCTGCTCGGCGGTTTTTTCGGCGGCGGCGACTGGCAATTCTCGCCCCAGGCACTGGTCGGCGTGATGGCCGACTACACGTTCCAGGGCATCACCGGCGGCATCAATCTCACTACGCCCGGTGGCGGCGCCTATGCCACGGCGGAACAGAACCGCCAGTGGAGCGTGATGGGCCGCCTGGGCTGGCTGGCGGCGCCGTCGACGTTGCTCTATGCGGCGGGCGGCTACAGCCAGCTCAATGTGCGGGCGTCGGCCGGTGCGTCGCTCGGCGGCGCCATGGCGTTCGCCCAGCGCGACACGAGCTTCAGCGGCTTTACGGTCGGGCCGGGGTATCGAGACGGCGGTGACCGGCGGCTGGACGACGCGGCTGGAGTATCGCTTCAGCCAGTTCGAGCAGAAGGAAGTGACGCCGGGCGTGACCTACCAGCCGTCGAACCATACGATCCGTGCCGGTATCGCGTACAAGTTCGGGGTCGGGGAGAGACCGTGACCGCGGAGGCGGCAAGTTGAAAGGGGGCACCATGCGTTCGAGGATCGTGACGGCGGCGCTCGTCATCGCCGCCGGATTTGGGGCGATCGCCGCGCAGGCGCAACAGGGCAATACCATCAGCGTGGTGGTGAGTGGCATCAAGGACAACACCGGCAGCATTCGCTGCGGATTGTTCAACTCGGCCGATACGTTTCCCAAGGACGGCAAGGAGATGATGGGCGTCGAGGCGCCGATCGCCAACGGCCAGGCGACCTGCACGTTCAACAACGTTCCCGCTCCGGCAACCTATGCCGTGGCCTACTTCAAGGCGGCCCCCGGCCAGACGAAGATGAAGACCGGCATGTTCGGCATGCCGCAGGATCCCTACGGCTTCTCGCGCAATGCCACGATCGGCATGGGGCCGCCGTCGTTCAATTCGGCTGCCTATAGCTATTCTGGTGGCGCCACGACCTGGCCGGTGACCATCACCTATCCTTAGTCTAGGTACTCATCCCGCGCGGACCTCGCTTGGGCTTCGGCCCTTCGAGGTCGGCGTTCTGGCTTCCGGGTAGCGCCGCCTTGTTGCGACGGCGCGTGCGCGGAGGCTGCGGTTGCGCCTGGCGCTGCGGCTCGCTGCCGGGGTGCAGGCGCTCTTCTTCCCGCGCCTGTTCGTGGTCGATCGGGCGCGGCGGCTTCATGACTTCTTCTTCCGCGCGCTCTTGCGCTTGGGCACCTTCTTGCCCTTCTTGCGCGCCTCGGAAAGCCCGATGGCGATCGCCTGCTTGCGGCTCTTGACCTTGCCGCCCTTGCCGCCTTTGCCACTCTTCAGCGTGCCCTTCTTGCGCCGGCCCATGGCGCTTTTCACGTCCTTGCCGGCGCTGCGCGAGTACCTGGCCATGGTCCCTCCGTGGAAGTCCTTCCGGGCAACGCAGCCCGGCCACGGAGGATGCGTGTTATGCCGAAATCGGCATAATCCACATTATGCCGTAAGCCGGATTATGCCACATGGCCGAGTTTGGCGGCCGTCATGCTTGCTTTCGACCATGCGGCATTCGGCATAATCAGAGCGCTTCGAGGAAGGCGAGCAGACCAGTTCCGAAGCCCGCAAGCCGGTTCGAAGTGCAAGCACCAGCAGGACGTGGTCACGCCGCCCCACCCACGTCGTTCGATCCGGCGCTGCCAGCAGCGCCGCTATCTCCCCGGCGTCAAGGAAGGTCACGCTCCGCTTCACGTACCGCTTGTTCGGCATTGAGAGAATGCGCTGGCAATGAAGAAGCCGGCTTGGGTCGATCAATGCAACGTAACGGAAGAACGAGCGGATGGCGGCAAGACGCGCATTGCGGGTGCGTGCCGTTTCCACGTGACTGAGGAAGTCGGCAACAAGATCGGCATCGAGATCTTCGATCGTCAGCTTCGTGGGCGGCTTTCTACACCGTGTACTTGCGTACCGGATCAGCAGTCGGAATGTATCACGGTAGCCAGCGACCGTGTGGCCCTGGGGACGCAGAGCGACAGATTTGTAGACGTGAGGCCCTGTGCGAACAGATACTGGAAGAAGCTGCGCAGGTGCGTGGCCGGCATTTTGTCGCGGAACGGGCGATTGCGTGAGAGACGGCGCTCCATGAACGCCACGACGGTCCGGGTGTTCAGTGCCGGCAGATCGAGCATATGGTCGCCGAAGCGATGATGGAGGAAGCGATCCGCGAAGCGGAGCACATGATAGATCGAGCGAGGGCTGAGGCCGCGGTGCCGCAGAAGATAGGTTTCGAAGTTGCCCAGCAGTTCAGAGCGCTCAGCTTGCGCTGGTGTCAGCGGCGGTCGTGTCGCCACGCCTATTTCGATGAGATGCGCAACGAAGAGCCTGGCAAGATTGGGGATCTTGATCTGGTTCTTCGGTGTGGTTGGCAACCGCCGCCCCACCGCGACAGCAAGATCTGGCGTCAGAGCCGACGGCGCGATGCCCTCGGCTTCGAGCAAGCGACCGAAGCGTCGAAGCAGGTAGCGATAGTTCGTCAGTGTCTCGGGTCTATAGTTCCTGGAAGAAAGGCTTTCCTCGAATGATGCGAAGTAGGGTTCGAGGCAGGTAGTGCGCTCGGATATTTCCATTTCTTGTGCTCCATGTTGCTGGAGCGACAATCTTCACGCTTAAGGCTTGCACTTTGCCAGCCATGCGGCCGCTTGCGATCTCCTCAAGGACGTTCAGGCCCGGAACAAGCGACATCGAGAGCCGTTGTTCCCCGTGCGGTCATCTTCATCAGAGCCTGAACAGCCCCAACCCAGCCATCACGACTTCCTTGGTTCGCTTGGTCACCTCCTCGGCCTTTGCTGTCCCTGAACGTAGGACGTCCATGACAAAGTCCGTATCGCGGGCAAGTTCGGCCCGCCGCTCACGGATCGGGGCAATCGTCGCTTGAAGAATGCCGGTTAACCGTCGCTTCAACAGCATGTCGCCGAGCCCACCACGGCGGTAGTGTGCTTTAAGTTCCGCAACTTCGTCCTCATCTGGATCGAAGGCGTCGAGATAGGTGAAGACCACGTTCCCTTCGACTTGACCAGGATCGGACGCCCGCAGATGGTTCGGGTCTGTAAACATGCGCTGCACCGCCGTCTCAATCTCCTGGTTGCTGGCAGAGAGCGGAATGGCGTTGCCTTGCGACTTGCTCATCTTGCCCTTGCCGTCGACTCCGGGCAGGCGTCCCGTCTTCGACACGAGCGCTCTCGCCTCGGGCAGAAGTTCGCATCCGGCCTGTCGGTTCAACCTGCGCACCAGTTCATTCGTCTGCTCGATGATCGGCACCTGATCCTCTCCCACGGGAACGAGTGTTGCCCGGAACGCAGTGATATCGGCAGCCTGCGCCGCCGGGTAGCAGAGGAAGCCTGCCGGGATGTCCCGCCCGAACCCCCGCATCTGGATCTCTTCCTTGATGGTGGGGTTGCGCTCCAAGCGGGCGACGGACACGAAGTTCAGGTAGAGGAGCGTGAGTTCGGCGAGCGTCGGAAGTGCCGACTGCACGCAGATCGTCGTAGCATCCGGATCAATTCCGACCGCGAGGTAATCGAAAGCGACTTCCAGGACATTGCGGCGGATCTTGCGGGGATTGTCGGCATTGTCGGTGAGGGCCTGTGCGTCGGCCAGCAGTACGTACTGTTCGTGCGTCGCCTGCAAGG
>JAEZHS010000175.1 GCA_023436825.1 Pseudomonadota bacterium
GGATGCGCGCGGTCCGGAAGAGCTTGAAGTCATTCGGCGGCGACGGCCAGCCCCATCTGCTCGCAGGTCGGCGCCACGTCGGAGACGGTGGCGCGGCGCATGTCGCGGGCATAACGCTGATCGTCGAAGTCCATGCCGCGATGCATGGTGCAGCGATCGTCCCAGATCACCAGGTCCTTCACCCGCCAGCGGTGCGAGTAGACGAACTGGCGCTGCGTCGCGTGCGCGGTCAGCTCGTCGATGAGCTGCCTCGCCTCGTCGTCGGCCATGCCGCGGATCGAGCCGGCGTGGCTCGCGATATAGAGGCTCATGCGGCCGCTGTCCTGCAGCCGGCGCACCAGCACCTGCGGCACCGGCTTGAAGGCCTCGCGCTCGCTCTCGTCGAAGTCGGCAAAGCCGAGCTTGGCGCGCGAGGTCATGATCGAGTGATACGCCACCAGCCCGTCGATGCGCCGCTTGGTCGCCTCGGGCAGGGCATCGTAGGCCGCGCGCATGTCGGCGAACTCGGTCTGGCCGCCGATCGGCGGGATCGAGCGGGCGTGCAGCATCGAGCAATAGGCCGGCAGGCGCTTGAACGAGGAATCGGTGTGCCACAGCCGGTTGCCGAGATTGTAGAGACGCTGGCGATCGTCGGTCTTGAGGACACGGTTCTCGGCGTCGAGGTTGCCGACGTCGGCGAGGTTCTCGTGCAGGCGCAGCTTGTGGTCCTTGCGCGCCTTGAACACGGTGGTCTCGAGCGGCCCGAAGTGGCGGGCGAAGTCGAGCTGGCTCTCGTCGGTGAAATCCTGGTCGGGGAAGACCAGCACGGCGTACTTGGTGAACGCCGCGCGGATGGCGGCGAGGTCATCGGCGGCGAGCGGCTTGCCGAGCTCGACGTCGCCCACTTCGGCGGCGAAGTCGGAGGTGATCGGCTGGACGGTGATGGCCACGGGATTCTCCTAGGTTGTCCCGATCCTGAGGATGATGGCAATTGGACCACCGAACGGACATTCCTTCAATCGCCCGATATGATGGCAGCCATGATCGAAAAGCAGGAAGTTCAGGAAATCTTTCCCACGCCGCTATGGATCGTGGACCTCCAGCCTGCGGCCGCGGCGAGCCTCAACGGCAGGCTCAAGGCCGAGATCGAGCGCATGGTCACCCCGCGTCCCAAGATTCCCGCCGGCAGCAACTGGCAGACGCCGCAGGACCTGCACACCAGGCCGGAGTTCGCCGAGTTCGTCAAGCTGGTCGAGACGGCGGCACGCGGCGTCGCCCGCTTCCTGCAGGTCGACCAGTATCCGATGTTCATCACCGGCTGCTGGGCCAACATCAATCCGCCGGGCGCCTATCACCCGATGCACCATCATCCCAACAACTACCTGAGCGGCGTCTATTACGTCTCCGTGCCCACGGCCGGCTCGCAGATCATCTTCCAGGACCCGCGCGGCCAGGCCTCGATGATCATGCCCAAGCCCCGGCAATACACCCGGCTCACCGCCAACGGCGCCAATGCCCAGAGCAAGGAAGGCCGGCTGCTGATCTTCCCGGCGTGGCTGAAGCACACCGTGCCCGCCAACGACGGCCAGAGCGAGCGCATCAGCATCTCGTTCAACCTGATGTTCAAGAACTTCAGCGAGACCATGGCCGCGCCGCTGTGGGACGCGACGGCGGGGAAGGAGAAGTAGTGCTGGGGGCGCGTCGCGGTCCGGAAGAGCATGATGCGCCACTGGAGTGGCCCGCCCCCGGCGCTAAAGCCCTTTCTTCCCCATCGCCAGGAACTTGTCCTGGCGGCGCTGGCGCAGCGTGTCGGCGTCGAGGCCTGAAAGCTCGCCCAACGCCTCGGTCACGACCTTGCCCACGAGGTCCATCGTTTCGTCGGGATTGCGATGGGCACCGCCCATCGGCTCGGGGATGACGTCGTCGATGATGTCGAGCTTCTTGAGATCGGCCGCCGTCACCTTCATCGCCTCTGCCGCTTCCTGCGCATTCGCATTGGAGCGCCACAGGATCGACGCGCAGCCCTCCGGCGTGATGACCGAATAGACCGAATTCTCCAGCATGTAGACGCGATCGGCCGAAGCGATGGCGAGCGCGCCGCCCGAACCGCCCTCGCCGATCACCACGCTGACCAGGGGCACGCCGAGCGACAGGCAGGTGTCGATGGAGCTGGCGATGGCTTCCGCCTGTCCCCGCGCCTCGGCGTCCAGGCCCGGGTAGGCGCCTGGCGTGTCGACCAGGGTGACCACCGGCAGATGGAAGCGGTCGGCGAGCTTCATCAGCCGCTGCGCCTTGCGATAGCCCTCCGGCCTCGGCATGCCGAAATTGTGCTTGATGCGCGAATCGGTATCGTCGCCCTTCTGCTGGCCGATCACCACGATGCTGCGGCTGCCGAGGCGGCCGATGCCGCCGACGATGGCGGCGTCCTCACCGAAGGCGCGATCGCCCGACAGCGGCATGTACTCCGTGATCAGCCGGTCGATGTAGGCTTGGGCGTGCGGCCGCTCGGCATGGCGCGCCACCTGGACGCGCTGCCAAGGGGTGAGCTTGGCATAGGTCGCGCGCAACTGCTTCTGCACCTTGTCCTGCAGGCGCATGACTTCCTCGGCGATGTCGACATCGCCCGAGTTCGGCAGATGGCGCAGCTCGGCGATCTTGCTTTCGAGCTCGGCGATCGGCTTCTCGAAGTCGAGGTAGGTAGTCATTGATTTTCAGGTGTCGCCCGACACCGGAATCCTGTCAACCTGCCCGATCAGCGAATACTCAGCCCACCGGACGGCGCTTGCGGCGCGCCAGCGGGTGCTTGTCCTGCACCAGCGCCCGCAACTTCTCGTCCAGCACATGGGTGTAGATCTGTGTCGTAGCGATATCTGCATGGCCCAACATCAATTGCACGCTGCGCAAGTCGGCGCCGCCCTCGAGCAGGTGGCTGGCGAAGGCATGCCGCAGCACATGCGGCGAGACGCGCGCCGGATCGATGCCGGCGGCGAGCGCAGCCTCCTTCAGGAGCTGGGCAAAGCGCTGGCGCGTCAGGTGACCGGTGCGGCCGCGCGACGGAAACAGGAAGCGCGACTTCTCGCCCTCGTCCAACATGGCCGCGCGGACATGCAGCCACGCGGCGATGGCCTGGCGCGCCGGGTCGCTGAGCGGCACCAGGCGTTCCTTGTTGCCCTTGCCGCGCACCACCAGCACCGTGGGATCGCGCTCGACGGCGGCGAGCGGCAGGGTCACCAGCTCGGACACGCGCAGGCCGGCGGCGTAAAGGATCTCCAGCAGCGTCGCCATGCGTCCATGGTCGTCGTCGCGCCGGCTCGCTTCGATCAGCCGATCGACTTCCTCGCGCGACAGGACCTTGGGCAGCGGCCGGCCGAGCCGCGGCGAATCGAGCGTGCTCGCCGGATCGTCCTCGCGCATCCGCTCGGCCAGCAGGAAGCGGAAGAGCTGGCGGATCACCGACAGACGCCGCGCCACCGTGCGCGGCGTCATGCCGACATAGTCGAGCGACTTCAGGTAGGCGCGCAGCGCGTCGGCATCGGCGTTGACGGGCTTCTTCTTGCGTCGTGCCAGGAAGGTTTCCAGATCCCTGAGGTCGGCGCCATAGGCCGCCGTCGTGTTCAACGACGCGCCGCGCTCGGCCGACAGCATCTCGATGAAGGCCTCGGCCTCGCGCGATAGCGGCGTGGACGGCTTCTTCTTCACGATCGATCCCTGGCAGCCCGGTCAGAGGCCGTACGCGATCGCCGTTTCCACGGCGAACAGGCGGGCCGAATGGTCCTCGCCCACCTGGCGCAGGGCCTGCACGATCGTTGCGACTGCGGCGGGATGGAGCTCGTTGAGCGGCGTCTCGCCGGCCGCGATCGGGGCAAGCAGTGCCGTCTCGGCTCGGCGGCCGCCGGCGGCGGCGTTGGCCAGCGCCTGCAAGTTGGCCGTGGCCGGCATCACCAGGCGCGCATTGCCGGGCGGCCTGTCGGGCAGATCGGTCGACTTCGGCGGCAGATCGAAGCCGGTCGAGCGCAGCAATTCGAGCAGCAGATAGCCGCGCAGCGGCGCGCGGGCCGCATCGTCGTCGCGCGTGACCTCGTACCAGCGATTGATTTCGCCGGTCGTGAGTTGCTTGGCATCCTCGAGGCCGGCAACCGCCGCCAGCGGCACCAGACGGTCCAGCGCGATGATGGCGCGCGCGTTGTCCATCACGGCGCTCAACGCCAGGCGGATCCAGGCCTGCGTCTGCAGCTTGGCGCCGAGCAGCAGGAAGCCGCGCATCGCTTCCTGGGCGACATTGGCGAACTGCGGCTGGGCCGGCAGATTGATCAGGGCCGCGGCGCTCGCCCGGGCGATGGTCGGGAACAACGGGCTGTCGCGCGCCTCGCCATAGACGGCGGCGATGGAACCGACCATCTCGCCGGGATTGGCGGCGCTGCGCGCCGCCGCGCCCATCCGCGCGCGGCGCCCGGTCGCCGCCGGCAGCGAGGCGCCGTCACGCAACGCCTCGAGATAAAGGTCGCCCAGCTTCGTCGCCTCGATGATGGCGAGGGCCTCGCCACGCTCGGCGATCTCGATGCGCGTGGCAATCGGCAGCGGCTTCAGGCCGACCAGGGCGCGAACGATCGGCGGCTGCGTATTGCGCAACACGCTCGCCGGCACCTGCGTGTGCATGAGGTCGATCGCCATCAGCGCCGGCCCGTCGACCTGCTGGGCCGACTGCAGATTGGCGGCGCGCGCCGCAGCCTGATCGCCGTCCAGCAGCCTGCAGGCAGCCTGCGCGCGGCCGCTGAAGGGTTCGCTCAGCTGCCACTGGCGGACGACGGCGCAGGCGCCGTGCCGCTCGCCCGCCAGCATCAGGGCGTTGGCCACGGTCGATGCGACTGCCGGATCGGCATAGCCGCCGGCATTGCGCACCATCTCGTTCAGGCTCTCCGCCTCGCCCATGGCGGCGATCTTCTCGACCTTGCGCATGAACAGGCTGGGCGGTGGACTGCCGTCCGGCGCCGGCGGCGTGAGCTGGCTCACCAGGACCTTGAACTGCAGATCGCGCAAGGCGCGGCTGCGCGGCGCATTGGGCAGGGCCGTCACCAGCCGCTTGGCGGCGGCGAGCGAGGTGCCCGCCCAGGCGTTGGCCGGCATGCCCCCCGTGGCCGCCGTCAGGAAGCCGGTCGGCTGGCTGTCGAATTCAACACTCTGCGCAACCGCGGGAGCGGCCATGAGCACCGACACCAGGACCGCCGCGACGGCGGCCCTAGGGCGGAATGGTATCCGGGGGACCCGCGCACGCGGTTCCACCTGAGCCCATTCTCGCGCGCTGGCGGTGCTTGTTTCACAGGGCGCGATGCGCCCAGTTGGTTCCACCTGAACGCATCGTGCTTTAGCGCGCAAAGCGTTCACTGGGGACCGGGACCTCGAAATGCTTCGTCGGCGGCCGGGGTTCTATCACCGCAAGCGCCACCAGGCCTGCGATCAGCAGGCTCACGACGGTCACGACGACGATGGGCCCAAGCTTGAGCGTGGGCACACTGAATCGATTTCGGGAGCGGAACAGGGGCACGGCGCGGGCAACCTACCTTTCATCGGCCGATGCGG
Source organism: Pseudomonadota bacterium (assembly GCA_023436825.1). The sequence continues at coordinate 5,557 of JAEZHS010000175.1, forward strand.
CAATCACGGGGACAGCATCGCTTGAAACCATGGCTGGAATCGGCGACATCCATGTGTTCGAGCTCATCATGGACGCCCGTTCACCCCTGCCGCTAACGCGCACCGTCGCCCTCGTGGGCCTGATGGGCGCCGGCAAGAGCGCCATCGGCAAGCGCCTGGCCCAGCGGCTCGGCCTGCCGTTCGTCGACGCCGATGACGAGATCGAACGCGCCGCCGGCTGCTCGATCGCCGAAATCTTCGAGAAGTATGGCGAGGCCGACTTCCGCGCCGGCGAGCGCCGCGTCATTTCGCGCCTGCTCGACGAGCCGCCGCACGTGCTGTCGACCGGCGGCGGCGCCTACATCGACGCCGACACGCGCGCCCTGATGCGCGCCAAGGCTGTCACCGTGTGGCTGCGCGCCGAGCTCGACGTGCTGTTCGACCGCGTGCGCAAGCGCGGCCACCGCCCGCTGCTACGCAACGGCGATCCCAAGGAGGTTCTCGCACGGCTCATGACACAGCGTTATCCGATCTATGCCGAGGCCGACGTCGTCGTCGATTCGACGGCGCAGCCCGCCGATCGCACCACCGATCAGGTGATCGAGGCGCTGCGCGCCCACCTGCAGACCGAGAAGACGCCGGCATGACCACGCGCACCATTCGCGTCGAATTGGCGGGCCGCAGCTACGACATCGCGATCGGCCCCGGCCTGATCGACCAGGCGGGTGCGCTCAGCCGTCCGCTGCTGGCGGCGCCCAGGGTGACGATCGTGAGCGACGAGACCGTCGCTCCCCTCTACGGCGCCCGGCTCGCCGCTTCCTTCGAGAAGGCCGGCATCAAGGCGAGCACGGTCACCGTGCCCGCCGGCGAGAGCAGCAAGGAATTCGGCCCCTTCGGCAGGCTCATGAACGAGCTGCTCGACCAGCGCCCCGACCGCAAGACCACGCTGGTGGCGCTGGGTGGCGGCGTGGTCGGCGATCTCACCGGCTTTGCCGCCGCGGTGCTGCTGCGCGGCGTCCACTTCATCCAGGTTCCGACCACGCTGCTCGCCCAGGTTGATTCCTCGGTCGGCGGCAAGACCGGCATCAACACGCGTCACGGCAAGAACCTGGTCGGCGCCTTCTACCAGCCGCGCCTCGTACTGGCCGATACCGACGTGCTCGACACGCTGCCGCGGCGCGAGTTGCTGGCGGGCTACGCCGAGGTCGCCAAGTACGGCCTGATCGACGATCCCGAGTTCTTCGCGTGGTGCGAGGCCAACGGTGCCGCGGTGCTGGCAGGCGATGCGGCCAGGCGGACCTACGCCATCGAGCAGAGCTGCCTCGCCAAGGCACGCATCGTGGCGGCCGACGAGCGCGAGACCACCGACCTGCGCGCCCTGCTCAATCTCGGGCACACCTTCGGCCATGCCCTGGAAGCCGAGACCGGCTTCGGCAGCGATCTGCTGCATGGCGAGTCCGTCGGCACCGGCATGGCCATGGCCTTCGACCTGTCGGTACGGCTTGGCCTCTGCCCCGCCGTCGATGCCGAGCGCGTGCGCCGCCATCTCGGCAGCGTCGGCCTGCCGATGCGGCTGCGCGCGATCGGCGGCGACAACCGCCGAAGCTGGGACGCCACGCGTCTCGTCGAGCACATGCGGGGCGACAAGAAAGCCGAAGGCGGCCGGCTCACCTTCATCCTGGCGCGCGGCATCGGCAAGGCGTTCGTCAGCCGCGAGGTCGACGAAGCGGCATTGCGCGGGCTGCTCGACGACGCCATCTCTGCCTAGCCATGGACAGCGACCTTCACTTCGACATGCCGCTCTGGCTCGCAGGGCCGGCGGTGCTGGTCTGCCTGCTGCTCGCGGCATACCTGTCGGCGGCCGAGACGGCCATCACCGGCGCCTCGCGGCCGCGCATGCATCGGCTCGCCCAGCAGGGCAACAAGCTGGCGGCCACCGTCAACGGCCTGCTCGACCGCAAGGATGAGGTCGTAAGCGCCATCCTGCTCGGCAACAACGTGGTGAACATCTTCTCGGCCTCGCTCACCACGGCCGTGCTGACCGCGCTGTTCGGCGCTGCGGGCATCGTCTACGCCACCATCGTGATCGGCGTCCTGGTCGTGATCTTCGGCGAGGTGATGCCCAAGACCTGGGCGCTGCTGCGCGCCGATCGCGTGGCGCTGATGCTGGCGCCGTCGATCGCTGTCACCGTGGCGATGCTGGGTCCGGTGGCGCGCGGCGTTGCCGGCGTCTCGCGTTTCTTCCTCGGTACGCTGGGCATCCGCGTCGATCGTACGCCGGATGCAGCCGAGCATGCCGACCTTCTGCGCGGCGCCATCGAACTGCATAGCCACGGCCATGGCCAGGAGGGCGAAGCCGCCGCCGAGAAGGCGATGCTGAAGTCGGTGCTGGATCTCGGCGATCGCACGGTGGGCGACGTCATGACCCATCGCGGCAGCGTCGTCGTGATCGACGCCGATCAGCCGATGGATGCCATCGTCGGCCAGATGCTGGAAGCGCCCTACACGCGCATCCCGGTCTATCGCACCGAGGCGGACAACATCATCGGCGTCGTCCACGCCAAGGACCTGTTCCGCGCCGTCAGAGCGGCGGGCCGACCGGAGACGGTCAAGATCGACGCGGTCGTGACGCAACCCTGGTTCATTCCCGAATCGACGACGTGCTTCGACCAGCTCCAGGCCTTCCGCGCCCGCCACGAGCACTTCGCCATCGTCGTCGACGAGTACGGCGCGCTGCGCGGCATCATCACCCTCGAGGACATCATTGAGGAGATCACCGGCGACATCGAGGACGAGCACGACGCCATCAAGCGCGGCGTGGTGAGGCGCGAGGACGGCAGCCTGATCAGCCAGGGCGACGTGCCGATCCGCGACCTCAATCGCGAGTTCGGCTGGGGGCTGCCCGAGGACGTCGCCATCACCATCGCAGGGCTCGTGCTGCACGAGGCGCGGCGCATCCCCGAGGTCGGCCAGACCTATGCATTTTACGGATTCCGCTTCGAAATTCTGAAGCGCGAAGGCACCCGAATCGCCGAGTTGCGCATCATGCCGCCCCTCGCCATAGAGGCTGCCGAGAACTGAGATCAGCCAGAGAGGATCTGCCATGCCGCTCTCGCCGCCGGTCGGGCGACAGCACCTGCATACGCGCCGTGTCACCTGCCAGGGCTTCTTCCGTGAGGACGGGCTGTGGGACATCGAAGGCCATATCACCGACGAGAAGACCTACGAGCATTCCAATGAATGGCGCGGGCCGCTGAAGCCGGGCGACTTCGTCCACGACATGTCGATCCGGCTGACGCTCGACCATCGCTTCACCATCGTCGACGTCGAGGCCGTGACCGACAAGTCGCCTTACCAGATCTGCGGCAACATCACGCCCGACTTCAAGAAGCTGATCGGCTTGCGCATCGGCAGCGGGTTCCATCGCAAGGTGAAGGAACGGCTGGGCGGCGTGCACGGCTGTACGCACATCGTCGAGCTCCTGGGCCCGGTGGCGACCACGGCCTTCCAGACCGTGTCGTCGGGCAAGGCGCGCGAGCTCAACCTCGAGCATCGCAAGAAGATCGGCAAGCCGCCCAAGCCGGTCGATCCCAACGCCCCCAAGGAGAAGCCCTACGTCATCGACAACTGCTACGCCTGGGCGTCAGACGGCCCGGTGGTCAAGCGCTGGGCGCCGCACTTCTATACTGGCCCCGACGCCGAAGCCGTACGCGCAGCGGCGGTCGGCAAAGACATCGAGATGGATGGTTAGTTTCTTCCGGACCGCGCGCGTCCTCGCGCGCTCATGATCATGAG
>JAEZHS010000190.1 GCA_023436825.1 Pseudomonadota bacterium
CCCTAGAAGGGCGGCCGTGCCTCTTCAGAAAGTTTAGTGACGGCAGCCCCGAGTTCAAGGACCTCCTGCTTTTCCGAGCCCAGGCGGCGGACGGCGACCGTCTTGCCCTCCATGTCGCGGCGTCCGACGGCAAGGATCAGCGGGACATGGGCCAGCGAATGCTCGCGGACCTTGTAGTTGATCTTCTCGTTGCGCAGGTCGGTCTCGACGCGCATGCCGGCCGCACGAAGCTTGGCTGCAACTTCATGGGAATAGGAGTCGGCGTCGTTGACGATCGTTGCCACTACCGCTTGCGTCGGCGCCAGCCACAGCGGGAACCGACCGGCATAGTGCTCGATGAGAACGCCGATCATCCGCTCGAAGCTGCCGAAGATGGCGCGGTGCAGCATCACGGGGATCTTGCGGCTGCCGTCCTCGGCGACGTAGCTCGCGCCCAGCCGCTCGGGCAGCATGAAGTCGACCTGCAGCGTGCCGCACTGCCAGTCGCGGCCGATTGCATCGCGCAGCACGAATTCCAGTTTGGGACCGTAGAAAGCGCCCTCGCCGGGATTGAGGATCAGGTCGACACCGGCCGCCTTGGACGCCGACTTGAGCGCCCCCTCGGCCTGGTCCCAGATCTCATCGAAGCCGATGCGCGTCGGTGGCCGGTCGGAGAACTTCACGAAGTAGTCCGAGAAGCCCAGATCCTTGTAGATCGAGTCGAGCAGGCCGCAGAAGCGGATCGTCTCGGCCTCGATCTGGTCGGGGCTGCAGAAGATGTGAGCGTCATCCTGTGTGAAGGCGCGCACGCGCAGGATGCCGTGCAGCGCACCCGACGGCTCGAAGCGGTGGCACGAACCCATCTCGGCCATGCGCAGCGGCAGCTCGCGATAGCTGCGCAGGCCTTGATTGAAGATCTGGATGTGGCATGGGCAGTTCATCGGCTTCAGCGCGAACATGCGCCGCGCCGGATCGGCGACGAACTCCTTCAGGCCTTCCTCGTTCTCGCTGAGATACATGTTCTCGCGAAAATTCTGCCAATGGCCCGACTTCTCCCACAGTCGCCGGTCGTTGAGCTGCGGCGTCTTCACCTCGACGTAGCCGCCCGCCTCGAGCCTGCGCCGCAGGTAGTTCTCGAGCGTGCGCCAGAACGTCCAGCCCTTGGGGTGCCAGTAGACCATGCCGGCGGCATCTTCCTGCTGATGGAAGAGGCCCATCTCCGGACCGAGCCGGCGATGGTCGCGCTTCTCGGCTTCCTCGATGCGGTGCAGGTAGGCCTTGAGGTCCTTGTCGGAGAAGAAGACCGTGCCGTAGACGCGCTGCAGCTGGGCGTTGTTGGCATCGCCGCGCCAGTAGGCGCCGGACACCTTCGTGAGCTTGAAGGCCTTGCCGAGCTTGCCCGTCGAGGGCAGGTGCGGGCCCAGGCACATGTCGAGCCAGTCGCCCTGACGATAAATCGAGATCTCCTCGTCCTTGGGCAGCTCGTCGGCCCACTCGGCCTTGAAGCTTTCGCCGTGCTGCTTGAAGTAGTCCTTGATCTTGGCGCGGTCCCAGATCTCGCGCGTGATCGGCAGGTCGCGGTCGACGATCTCGGCCATGCGCTGCTCGATCCTGGCGAAGTCCTCGGGCGAGAACGGCTGCTCGCGCACGAAGTCGTAGTAGAAGCCGTCCTCCGTCGCCGGACCGAACGTGATCTGCGTGCCGGGATAGAGCTCCTGGACCGCCTGGGCGAGAACATGCGCCGCGTCGTGCCGCAGCAGCTCCAGTGCGTCGGGGTCGCGCGACGTCACGATGCCGATCTTGGCGTCGTGGTCGACGACGTGGGCGAGATCCTTCATCTTGCCGTCGACGCGCAGCGCCAGCGCCGCCTTGGCGAGGCCCGGGCCGATCGAGGCGGCGATGTCTGCGCCGCTCACCGGCTTGTCGAACGATCGGACCGAACCGTCCGGTAAGGAAATATTGATCATGGCAACCACCGAATAAGAAGATTCCGAACACAGCTCACGCGCCGACACGACGTGTCGGCGGCGCGTGGCCGGGAAGCGGCACGAATGCGCGCGCCCGGCCGAATCAAGTTCGAACGGTGGTCGTGAAGCCTGGAGCGGTGAAAAACCGGCGTTCCATGTGGCTGGAGATAATTGCGGCCAAGCCGTGAGTCAATGGCCAGGCGCAGCGTGTGGTTGCAGTGCGGCAGCGGTGAATCAGCCCAGGCGCTCGTAAAGTTTCAGCAATTGGCGGTTGGCCTGGGCAAGGCCATAGCGGCTGCGCACCTGCTCCTGGGCGGTGCGGGCGAGCTCGGCCCGCCGTTCGGCGCCGAGCGACAGCGCGCTCTGCAGGGCCTCGGTCAGCGCCGCCGGATCGCCTGCCGGAGCCAGCCAGCCGGTGACCCCGGGCAGCACCGGTTCGGCCGCACCGCCGCCGTCCTCGGCCACCACCGGGCGGCCCATCGCCTGCGCCTCGACCAGGGTGCGGCTGAATCCCTGCCGTGCGCCGCCGGTCGACACCACGACATCGGCCAGCATGTAGGCGGCTGGCATGTCGTCGACGTAGGGGCCGATCTGCATGCGACCTGCCAGCTCGGCCGCAACGATGGCGCGCTCCAGCTCGCGCTCGAACGGTGTCGGTACGCCCGCCGACCCCAACAGCAGGCAGAAGACGTCGTCACGGCCCAGGCGCTTCACCGCCTCGATCAGGATCTTCTGGCCGCGATCCTCGTCGAAGCGCGCCGGGCAGAGGATGAGGTGGCTGCCGTCCGGAACGCGCAGCTCCGAGGCAAGCTTGATCACCCGGTCGGCGCGCACGACGGCGGGGTCGAAGCGGTCGAAGTTGATGCCGGGCGGGATCGTCTCCAGGCGGCCGTCGAGGGTGGGGAAGCGCTGCAGCGCATCGCGCGCCACGTGGTCCGACACGGCGATCACGGCGTCGGCGCGCGCCTGTCGGCGCTCGACGAAGCGCTCGGCAATGCCGTCGGCGAGAAAGGGCGCGTGGAGGGTGGCGATCCACTTGATGCCGAGCCGCCGCGCCAGGGCGCGCGCCACCCAGGCGGTATTGGGCGAACGCGCCTGGATCACCGAGACGCGCGCCTCGCGAAGGCTCGCGGCGAGCTTGCCGGGCAGCCTCAGGCGGCCCCACAGCGGATGGCCGCCCTCCGGCAGCTCCAGATGCGTGGCGCGAAGCCTCAACAGATCGGGCACCATGGCGCCGCCAGGCGATGCGACGATGGCCGAGCCGCCGGCGACGATCACGGCCTGCGCGGCGTCAAGCGTTGCGCGCGCCAGGCCGCCGCCGGCGAGGCTGGGAACGATCTGCAGAAGAGTGGGAGCGGCGGGCACGTCGGCTTGGCGGAAGGTTGATTGTTGTGGCAGGTAACACGGGATGACCAGCGACGATAGAGTGCAAAGACTGCGGCGTCCTGACGGCAACACCGTTGCCTATGCGACGACATCGGGTCGCACGCCGACGGTGGCGTTCCTGGGCGGCTTCCGTTCCGACATGACCGGCACCAAGGCGATGGCGCTGGAGGATTGGGCGCAGCGCACCGGTCGGGCTTACGTGCGCTTCGACTATCTCGGCCACGGCCAGTCGTCCGGCCGCTTCGAGGACGGCACGATCGGCCGTTGGCTCGACGATTCGCTTGCCGTGCTCGACCAGCTCACCGAGGGCAAGCTGGTGCTGGTCGGGTCGAGCATGGGCGGCTGGCTGTCATTGCTGGCAGCACGGGCGCGCCCCGAGCGCCTGGCCGGCCTGGTGCTGATCGCGGCGGCGCCCGACTTCACCGAGCGCATGCTGCTGAAAGGCCTGTCGCCGGAGGATCGCGCCAGGCTGCAGCACGACGGTCGGCTGGAGCGTCCGTCGCAGTATTCGCCCGAGCCGTCGGTGTTCACGTGGAAGCTGATCGAGGAGGGGCGCCATCACCTCCTGCTCGACAAGAAGCTCGCCTTGCCCTGCCCGGTGCGTCTGCTGCACGGCCAAAGCGATCCCGACGTGCCGTGGGAGTATTCCCTGCAGATCGCCGATCACATGGAAGCGCCCGAGGTGATCACCACCCTGATCAAGGGCGGCGACCATCGCCTCAGCACGCCCGCCGACATCGCGCGGTTGATTGCGACGGTGGAAGAGCTCTTGTGAGGGGGTGCAACGCGAAGATCGTCTCTTGCATCACCCCTCACCCAACCTCTCCCCCAAGGGGGAGAGGAGCATGAGCGATCGCGCGTAGCCCGTCCTTGTACGTCGGATAGCGCAATGCCACGCCCAGCTCGTTCTTGATCTTGTCGTTTCGCACGCGGCGGTTTTCTGAATAGAACGAGCGCGCCATCGCGCTCATGGTCGGCGCCACGTCGTCCCACGGCACGACCGGCGGCGCCGGCTCGCCCAAGAGCTCGCAGGCGAAGGCGACGACTTCGCCGGTCGAGGCCGGCAGATCGTCGGCGACGTTGTAGATCGCGCCTCCGCGTGCCCGGCTGAGCGCCAGCAGCACCGTGCCGGCGACGTCCTCGACATGGATGCGCGAGAAGACCTGGCCCGGCTTGTCGATGCGGCGGGCCGTGCCTGCCTTCACCTGGTCGATCGTGCTGCGGCCGGGCCCGTAGATGCCGGGCAGGCGGAAGATGTCGACGGCCGAGCCCATCTCCATGCCCATCGCCTGCCAGCCACGCTCGGTTGCCAGGCGCGCGATGCTGCGTGGCTGGACGGGACGCGGCGGAGTGTCCTCATCGACCCAGCCGCCGCCATGGTCGCCGTACACGCCGGTGGTCGAGAGATAGCCCAGCCAGCGCGCATCGCGCATCACACGTGCCGAAGTCTTCAGAGCAGGGTCGCCGGTCGTGCCCGGCGCGATGGTGCAGAGGACGTGCGACGCGCTGCCAAATGCCTCGGCCGGCAGTGCCGCCGTGCCGTCGAACTGATGCGCCTCGAAGCCCTGCTGCTTCAGCTCTTCCGCTCTCTCGTTCGTCCGGCAGGTCCCGGCCACGCGCCAGCCGGCCGCCCTGGCAAGCTTGGCGATTTCAAGGCCACAATAGCCCAGGCCAAAGATGAAAAGACGTCCTGTCATCTTGTCAGAATCGCCGCGACGCGGTTCTTTTCAAGAATGTTGTTTTCCCGCCTGGTATTCTGCCTTGCGCTGTTCGCCGCTGTGCCATGCGCCGCGCAGGGCTTGAGCATCATCGACGAATCTCCGGACCATCTGCGCAAGTACAATGAATGCATGAACTTGGCGCGCGCCGAGCCCTTGAAGGCCTTGCCGATCGCCGAGAAGTGGCATGCCCAGGGCGGTGGCTTGGCCGCCCGTCACTGCGTGGCGACCGCCATGTATGGCGCCGGCCGCTTCCTTCCGGCGGCGGCACAGTTCGAATCGATCGCGCGCGACATGGGCAAGGATCGTCCCGGCCTGCGTGCCGAGCTGTGGGCGCAGGCCGGCCAGGCCTTCATGGAGGCAGGCCTGCCCGAGAAGGCGACGGAGGCTCAAAGCCGCGCCCTCGAGCTCAATACCAAGGACGCCGATCTGTGGCTCGATCGCGGCTTGAGCTTCGCCGCCCTGAAGGCCTGGCCGCGCGCCATCTCCGACTTCGACCGTGCGCTCGCGCTTCGGCGCGACGACGTCGAGATCCTGGTGCTGCGGGCCGCGGCCTGGCGCAACGCGGGCAATCCGGCGAAGGCCTATGAGGATGCCTCGCGCGCGCTGAAGGTGGCGCCCGATCACTCCGAGGCCCTGCTCGAGCGCGGCTTCGCCAGCCTGGCGCGCGGCGATCGCGGCTCGGCCAACCTCGACTTCAGCTCCGTCCTGCGCCTGGTGCCGCCGGGCTCGAGCGCCGCGCACGGCGCCGAAGCCGGCCTGCGCGGCGAGCAGCCGTCGGCGGCAGCTCCGGTTTCTCCGTCGACGCCTGCTGTTCCACCGAAGAGTGGGGGGAAGAAGTAGCGTCTCCACGACCCCTGATGTAAGAGCCGGTAGACAATGAATCGTATCCTGGTCCTGCTTCTCACCCTCCTGGCTGGTGGCGCCGCCGCCCAACAGCAGCAGCAGCCGTCCACACCTTATTATCCCGCGCCGCCGCCGACTCAGGCGCCGACCGTGCAACAGGGAGCGCCGACCACCGGGCTCACCTCGCCGCTGCCGGCCAGCATTCCCAAGATCGACCGCACCGAGATCGCCTCGGACGCCGAGGCCCAGCTCTTTGCCGATGCGCGCAAGATCGTCTGGGGCCGCTATGCCAAGGTGAAGGGCGCCAAGCCGGGGGACCTCAGCGTCACCCGGCAGGGCAATGTCTGGGTCGTGAGGGGCCGCATCGACAGCGTGGCGCCCGGCAGCGAGGGCGACTGGGCCTCGGTCGACGGCGTGGTCGAGAAGATCACCCCGGGCCTGGTGCAGATCAGGGGCGAGGTCGCCTTCCGCGTCGCCAAGGTCGAGAAGGGCACGGCCTGCAAGGTAGCCGGCGTGCTGAACTTCAAGCGCTCGGGCAAGTCGCACGTCTGGCGCCTGGCCGAAGGCGACAATCCCTGCGATGGCATGCGCGAGGGCTTCGATCTGGTCTACGAGAAGCCGGCCGAGAAGAAGCCTGTGCCGGCCCAACCAAAGCGGAGCTGATCCCTCATATTCCTCTCCCCCCAAGGGGGAGAGGGAGTCACGAGGGCGGGACGCCCTCGGTTCGGATCTTGAGGATCTCATTGCGCGCCAGCTGGTCGGCGCGCTCGTTCTCAGGATGGCCGCTATGGCCCTTGACCCAACGCCATTCGACCTGGTGCGGCGCGCGGGCGGCGTCGAGACGCTGCCACAGCTCGACGTTCTTCACTGGCTTCTTGTCGGCGGTGCGCCAGCCGTTTCTCTTCCAGCCGTGGATCCACTTGGTGACGCCGTCCTTGACGTAGATGCTGTCGGTCCAGACTCGGACATTGCACGGCCGCTTCAGCGCCTCCAGCCCCCTGATGGCCGCCATCAGCTCCATGCGGTTGTTGGTCGTGGCCGAATCGCCGCCTGACAATTCGCGCTCCCTGTTGCCGGTGCGAAGGATCGCTCCCCAGCCACCCGGCCCAGGATTTCCGCTGCACGCGCCGTCAGTGAAGATCTCGACTTCGGGATCGCTCACAGTCCGTAATCCGCAATCGATGCGATGCCGCGGTGGAACCGGAGCTTGGCGAGGTATTCTTGCGGATCCTTGCGCTTGACCAGGGCATCGGGCGGCGTGTGTACCCAGTCGTACAGCCGCGTCAGCAGGAAGCGCAGCGCCGCACCGCGCGCCAGCAGCGGCAGGACCTTGCGTTCGTCGCCGCCGAGCGGCCGCACGGCTTCGTAGCCTTGCAGGAGGGCGCGGCCCTTGGTGGCGTTGAACGACTTGTCGGGCTCGAAGCACCAGGCGTTGAGGCAGATCGCCACGTCGTAGGCGAAGGCGTCGTTGCAGGCGAAGTAGAAGTCGATCAGCCCCGACAGCTTGTCGTGCAGGAAAAGCACGTTGTCGTTGAACAGGTCGGCATGGATGACGCCCGATGGCAGGCCGGTCGGCCAATTGGCTTCGAAGAAATCAATCTCGGCCTTGAGCTCGGCGGCGAGCGGCGCATCGATATGATGCCGCGAGCCTTCGTAGAGTGGCCGCCAGCCCGCGACCGACAAGGCGTTGGGCCGCTTGAGCTCGAAGTCGCGGCCGGCCAGGTGCAGGGCGGCGAGCGCCTCACCGACCTGGCTGCAATGGCCGGGCATCATGCGCCGCGGCCACAGCCCCTGCAGGAAGGTCGTGATGGCCGCCGGCCGTTCCGCCAGGGTGCGCAGCGCCTTGCCGTCGCGACCGTGGATCGGTCGCGGGCAGTTGATGCCGCGGGCGGCGAGGTGGTCCATCAGGCCGAGGAAGAACGGCAGGTCCTTCGGATCGACGCGCTTCTCGTAGAGCGTGACGAAGTAGGGGCCCTTGGTGGTGGTCAGCAGGTAGTTGGAGTTCTCCACTCCCTCGGCGATGCCCTTGAAGGATTCGGGTTCGCCGATGTCGTACTCGGCGAGGAAGGCTTCCAGCTCGGCGTCGCTAACTTCGGTATAGACCGCCATCAAGCCACCAACGCACGCGGCAGCTTGAACACGATGCTCTCCTCGGTGGTCCGCACTTCCTCGATCGTCACGTCGTAGCGCTTGCGGCAATCGGCGATGAGCTCGTCGACCAGCGTTTCGGGAGCCGAGGCACCGGCGGTGATGCCGAGCCGGCCGGCATCCGCCAGCCAGCCCCAGTCCATGTCGGCCGCGCGCTGCACCAGCCGTGACTTGCGGCAGCCGCAGTTGGCCGCCACCTCGACGAGCCGCATCGAGTTCGATGAGTTGGGGGCGCCGATCACCACCAGGGCGTCGCATCTTGGCGCGATCGCCTTGACCGCCGCCTGGCGGTTGGTGGTGGCGTAGCAGATGTCCTCTGTCTTGGGGCCTTGGATCGCCGGGAACCGGCGGCGCAGCGCGGCGATGATGCCGATCGTGTCGTCGACCGACAGCGTGGTCTGCGTGGCATAGGCGAGGTTGCCCGGGTCGGAGACCTCAAGCGCCTCGGCCTGCGCCACGTCCTCCACCAGCAGCACCGCGCCGGCCGGCAGCTGGCCCATGGTGCCGATGACCTCGGGATGGCCGGCATGGCCGATCAGGACCACGATGCGGCCCGATGCATGATGGCGCTCGACTTCGCGATGGACCTTGGAGACCAGCGGGCAGGTCGCGTCGATATAGAGCAGGTCGCGCCGTCCAGCCTCTGCCGGCACGGCTTTTGGCACGCCATGGGCAGAAAAAACGACAGGCCGGTCGTCGGGCACCTCGTCGAGTTCGTCGACGAAGATCGCGCCCTTGGCCTCGAGGGTTTCCACGACATGGCGATTGTGCACGATCTCGTGGCGGACATAGACCGGGCGGCCGTAGCGCTCGACGGCGCGTTCGACGATCTGGATGGCGCGCTCGACGCCGGCGCAGAAACCGCGAGGGCTGGCGAGCAGGATCTTGAGCGGTTTCGTCGACGGGCTCATGTTGAACGTTCTGCCCGCTCGCTTGCGGGCTTCCTGACCATTGCCTAGACTCCGACCGCAACAGATTGGCAGTACGGATCAGGCGGCGGCACCGTAACAAAGCCGCTGCAACGGGGAAAGCAGACATGACCGAGCCGGTTGTCGCGGTGTGCGATGGAACCCACAAGGCCCTGGCCAAGATCCCGTCATGACCCACGGAAAATTTGTCGTTCTTGCGCCAGCCCTCCTGGCCCTGACGCTGGCTGGCTGCGGTGGCGGCAGTTCGGAAGCGAGCTATTTCTGCCCGGAGCCGTTCACGGTGCAGGACGCCGAGCGGCTGACGCATTTCAAGGACGGGCCCGGCCGCGATCCGCGCGACATCGCCTACGAAGCGTCGATCGTCGGGGCGACGACCAAGTGCTCGGCGAGTCGCAGCCAGATCGAGGTGACGCTGTTCCTGCGCATCTCGGCCAGCGCCGGGCCGTCGGTCGGCGCCGGCCGGACCAGCATTCCCTATTTCGTCCGCGTGCTCGACTCGTCCAATAACGTGGTGCAGAGCCAGGACTTCAATGCCGACTTCCGCCTGACGTCGGGCAGTCCGCGCGGCTCCTCGCAGGAGGAGCTGACGTTCTCGGTCTCACGACAGGGCGGCTATCGCATTGCCGTTGGTTTGAGGCCCACGGTGGAAGAGCTGAACTACAACCGCCGCGGTCGTCAGCCCTAGGCGATTAGCTCTTTCCTCCTCAGCGAAGCTGGGGAGGTGCCGTCGTCATACGAGGGCGGAGGGGTTCTGAGCATCATGCGGTGCCTTTGACCCCCTCCGGCCCTTCGGAAATGATCCGACCCTAGATCAATTCGTGACAGGCCTGAGCCAGGTTCGCTCCTCGCTCAGGATGAAGCGCTCGCGCTCGGCGAACTCGAAGTTGGCCTTGCCTGCCGGATCGGTCTTGATGCGCGCGCGATAGGCCTCGTAGGCCGCGAGGCTCTCGAACGAGATCAGCGCGTGGGCGATGTTGTTGGTCCCCTCGTGCGGCATGAAATAGCCCAGAAGATCACCGCCGCAGGCCGGGATGATGGTGAGCCAGTTCCTGGCATAGGTCTCGAAGGCCTCGCGCTTGAACGGGTCAATGACGTAGCGGATGGCACAGGTCACGGTCATGGCAGTCTCCGTCGATGAGGCCTCGATCCTGGCCGGCCGCGCTTGATCCATGCTTCGGCCGGTGCCGAAGGCTTGACAGTGCCCGATCGCTGGCGCTGCATGCGCGCCACTCACTACGTGTGACGTACGGAGGATCGCTTGAGTGCTTATGCCGAACGTCTGGAAGCCCTGGCGGCCGATGCCGCCGACCGCTGCACGACTTGCGGCAAGTGCTTCGAAGCCTGCCCGACCGCGCGCGAGATCGGCTTGGATGCCGACGCCGCCAAGGAACGTGTCGGCGAGCTTCTCGCCCTGACGCGCGGCGCCGCACCGGCCGATGGCCTGCAGAAGTGGCTCGGCGCCTGCGACGGCAGCGCGCGCTGCACCGAAGCCTGCCCCGAAGGCATCAACGTCCGCCAGTGGGTGACCATCGCCAAGATGAAGGCGCTCGAGGCGACGCGTCCGCGCGAAGTCGGCGCAGGCAATGCGGCCGATCGCTTCCGGCACATGGCGCAGGCGGTGCGGCTGCTCGCCAGCATGCAACTGCCGTCGGAGACCTTGAAGAAGATCCTGGCGCCGGCCGAGCGGCGCACCGCCGACGTGCTGTTCTACACCGGCTGCAACGTGCTGCGCACGCCGCACATCGTGCTGAACGTCATGGATATCCTCGATGCACTGGACCTCGACTTCGACATCGTCGGCGGCACCGCCCATTGCTGCGGCGTCTATCAATTCCAGGAAGCCGATTTGCCGACCTACGAGCGCATGGGCCATCGCACCTTCAAGCGCTTCGGCCAGTCCGGCGCGGGCCGCGTGCTGACCTGGTGCCCGACCTGCACCAAGAACTTCGACGAGCTCGAGAAGGATGTCGAGGAGCCGTCCTTCGACCTCGGCCACGTCAGCGAGTTTCTGGCCGGCAACCTCGATGCGCTGAGCGCACGCTTCGTGGCCGACCAGCCGAAGCGGCGCGTGGTGATCCACGAGCATCTCGGCATCGGCGCCACGGTGGCCTCGATCCGCAGGCTGCTCGCCGCCGTGCCCAACCTCGAGCTGCTCGAGCTGCCGCAGGATTCAGGCTTCTCCTATGCCTGCGGCGGCCAGGCCGCGAAGTTCAAGGAGCGCGAGCAGGCGATCCATCGCGGCCTCGCCGAAGGTGCGATCGCGGCCGGCGCCGATACCATCGTCACCATGTACCACTCCTGCCATCGCGCGCTCGCCGGCGCCGAGGCGGTCTACCCGCAGCTCAAGGTCGTGAACTTCACCGACGTCCTGGCCGAGGCGCTGGGCCGCGGCGGCCACCCCGACTACTACCGCCTCTACAAGCAGGGCGGCGCCATGGACGAGGCGGTGAGCGCCGCGCGCCGCTTCCTGCAGGACAACGGCGTGCGGGTCGACGAGGCTTCGGTGGCGTCGCTGACCGCCGACATCTTCAACGAGACGGGACTGGCCGGGTCGCGCGAGGCCTTTGCGAAGGCCTTTACCGCGTTGGCGAAGGAAGCATGAGCGACGACGTCTGGCTCTTCTCCTACGGCACGCTTCAGCAGGAAGGCGTCCAACTTGCGACCTTCGGTCGGCTGCTCGAAGGCCGCGCCGACGCGCTGCCGGGCTATGCCACGGTGTCGCTCGAGATCACCGATCCGGAGGTGATCGCCACCAGCGGCAAGAAGTTCCACACCATGGCGAGGCCCTCGGGCAACCCGGTCGACGAGGTCCCTGGTGTCGTCTTCCGCATCACGCCTGCCGAGCTTGCCGCCGCCGACACCTACGAGGTGTCGGACTACAAGCGCATCTCGATGCTGCTGAAGTCGGGGATGGAAGCCTTCGTCTACGTCGCCGCCTGACGCTATTTCTCCTTCACCGACAGCACCGCCCATGCCGCATCGGCGAAGAAGCGGACGTGATCCGATAGATCGCCGGTGAAGCGGCCATAGACCTTGTAGGTCGCGGCCTGCATCACCACGCCAATCGCCGAGGCGGCGGCGAGATCGACGTTGCGCCTGGGGATCTCGCCTGCCTTCATCGCTTGGCTGATCATGTCGCGCACGACGGTCACCGGATTGCTCATGCCGTCGGGCACCTGGATCAGAAAAGAATGCTGGTTCAGCAGGTGATAGGCGAACAGGGTCCAGTCGCGGTCGGCCCATTCGCAATAGCAGCGCGCGATCGCCTCGATCTTGGCGCGCAATCCCTTGGCTGGCCGATGCGCTTCCATGAGCGCCTCGGCCAGCCCTTGGTGATGGCGCAGGAAGAGATCCAGCGCCAGCTGCTCCTTGCTCGGGAAGTAACGATAGATCGTGCCCTCGGCAACCGAGGCCGCCATGGCGATCTCCTTGGTCGTGGTCTCGGCCACGCCGCGCGCCACGAACAGCGTCAGCGCGGCGCGCTCGAGCCGCGCCTTGGTATCCTCTGCTTTGCCCATGTTCGCCAGTCTATGAGGGAGCGCTCACTTGGAAAAGTGCCATGGCGCCCTGAACGAGCTGGCCAAGCGGTTTCCGCCCTCGGGCGACCACATCCACACGCAGAACAGGCCTAGCACCAGGCCAGTCGGAACATCGATGAAGTGATGCTGGTAGGTCGTCAGCACCGACGCGCTGACCAGCAGCGCCGCCATCACCGTCACCGGCAACGTCCATCGTGGCAGCACCCGACTGTAGAGGTCGAAAAGGATGGTTGTCGTCGCGATGTGCAGCGACGGTGCCTGATTGAACGGCATGTCGAACACGTGGAGGACATCGAACAACAGGCCGAATTCTCCTATCGTCTGTGGCCTGGAGAAAGTCAGCCGCAGCGGGAAGACGATGAAGCAGGCGACGGCGACGAGCTGGGCGGTGAGCAGCCGCCTCGCGTGACTGTCGAGCTCGGCGCGGTTGCGGCATACATAGAAGGACAGGGCGAAGAAGACGTGCGTGCCCAAATACGGGATGATCGTCCAGGTCAGGAAAGGGATGCGGTGTTCCCAGTCGAACACGATGGCCGGCACGTCGCCGCGCTGGCTGGCGAGCCAGTTCGAGACTCCATAGGTCAGGTAAAAAAATAGCGTGAGCGCCACCAGCCAGCCGGTTGCCCGTCGCCATGGCCGACCAATGGAAGGGGCCCTGGTGTCCGCGGCCTTGTCCATGAGCGACAGTCTATGAGGGGGCGCTCACTTGGCAAGGGCACATCCCCGGCGGGCTCGCAGAACCAACGCCAGTCGAGCGTCCAGTCGCTCGCCGCGGCGACGATGGGCGAAGCTTTGCTTTGGACGTCGAGGAAGACGGTGAAGGCATGACGGATATGCATGCGACCCTCCTTGGAATGAGCGCATGCTCATTTTACAAGTAAGTAATCACTCAATTTCAAGAAGCTCTTAAGTTCCGGATTTGCCACGGGTTTTCCCGGTGGACGCCGCCGGGGAGGCCACCTAAGGTCGCCGGCACCCAGACGATCCCTGTGGGAGAGACCGTCTCTCGAAGACGGCGCCGAAGGAGCAACCGGCCCCGGAAACTCTCAGGCAAACGGACCGCAGGAGGATGGGTCTCTGGAAAGCGGCGGGCTCTCGATAGAGGGCACGCCCACCGACGAAGTAAGCCGGATCGCTCCGGCGAATCTTTCAGGTCTCCGGACAGAGGGGGTCGCAAGGCGGCGCAATCTTTGCGTCGGTTGATGCGACTCTGGAGACCTGCGTGGCCGATTCTCTCAAACGTACACCGCTCTACGATCTTCATCGCGAGCTCGGCGCTCGTCTCGTGCCCTTCGCCGGCTACGAGATGCCGGTGCAGTACCCGACCGGCATTTTGGCCGAGCACGCGCAGACCCGGACGGCGGCCGGGCTGTTCGACGTCTCGCACATGGGCCAGGTGCGGCTCACTGCGAAGCCTGGGCAGAACGCTGCCAAGGCAATCGAGATGCTGGTGCCCGGCGACATCGCGGGCCTGCAGCCCGGCCAGCAGCGCTACACGCAGTTCACCAACGATGCCGGCGGCATCCTCGACGATCTGATGATCACCAGCACGGGCGATCACCTGCTGATGGTGTTCAACGCGGCCTGCAAGGACGCCGACCTCGCGCATGTGCAGAAGCATCTCGCAGCCACCTGCGAGGTCGAGCCCATGTTCTCCCGTGGGCTTCTGGCGCTCCAGGGACCACAGGCCTCGCAGGTGCTGGCGCGCCTGGTGCCGCAGGTCGCGACGATGAAGTTCATGACCGGCGCCTTCTTCGTGATCGACGGCGCGCGCTGCTACATTACGCGCTCGGGCTACACCGGCGGCGACGGCTTCGAGATTTCCACGCCCAACGACGCCACCGAAGCCATCGCCCGCAAGCTTCTGGCCGAGCCGGAGGTCAAGCCGATCGGCTTGGGCGCGCGCGATTCGCTGCGCCTCGAAGCGGGCCTCTGCCTCTACGGCCACGACATCGACACCACCACGACGCCGATCGAGGCCGGTTTGCTGTGGAGCATCGGCAAGGAGCGCCGCACGCAGGGCGGCTTCCCGGGGGCGGCCGTCATCCAGAAGCAGATCGCCGAGGGCGCGCCGCGCAAGCGCGTCGGGCTGCTGCCCGAGGGCAAGGCCATCGCGCGCGAAGGCGCGGAAATCGCCATTGCCGGCAAGACGGTCGGCAAAGTCACATCGGGCGGCTTCGCACCCACGCTCGGGCGTGCCGTCGCCATGGGCTATGTCGAGCGCGGCCATTCAGCCAACGGCACCAAGGTCGATCTTCTGGTGCGTGGCAAGCCCGTGCCGGCCGACATTGTGCCCATGCCTTTCGTCAAACACGCCTACTACCGCGGATAGGAGCTTTTAGATGGCCGAGACCAGGTACTCCCAGGAACATGAGTGGATCCGCGTCGAGGGCGATGTCGGCACCATCGGCATCACGCAATACGCCCAGGAGCAGTTGGGCGACGTGGTGTTCGTCGACGTGCCGCTGGCCGGCCGCAAGGTCGCCAAGGGCGAGGCCTGCGCCGTGGTCGAATCGGTCAAGGCCGCGTCGGACATCTACGCGCCGGTGTCGGGCGAGGTGGTCGAGGCCAATGCCGCCCTCGCCGATTCGCCGGGCGACGTCAATGCCGAGCCGATGGGCAAGGGCTGGTTCTTCAAGATCAAGCTTTCAGACAAGGGCGAGCTTTCCGGCCTGATGGACGAGGCCGCCTACAACGACTTCGTGAAGACCCTGGGCTGATCATGCGCTACCTCCCCCTCACGCCGACCGATCGCCGCGACATGCTGGCGGTCGTCGGCGCCAAGTCGGTCGACGAATTGTTCAAGGACGTGCCGGCCTCGGCGCGGCTGCCCGGCAAGGTCGCGGGCCTGCCCGACCATC
>JAEZHS010000026.1 GCA_023436825.1 Pseudomonadota bacterium
GGCCAAGGCCGGCCGGGTCATGGGGCTGGCGAAGAAGTAACGCTCATACGCTTCCGGAACACGAGCCTCCATGGTCGCCTCTTGATTCATGAGCGAGCCGGGAGGCTCGCGGTCCGGAAGACGAAGATCATGATGCTACTACCGCGGCACCAACGTCGTCGGACTCTCCCGATGGTGGGGGATGTCGGGAAAGGTGAGCCAGTCGTGCTTCGTCCGCGTAAAAACGGTGCGCACCGGCGGTGGGAAGTGGGGATCGGCGAAGGCGCCGACCGCGACGCTGACGATGTCGGGTAGCCGCTCGTTCTCCCAGAAGACGGTCGAGCCGCATTTGGGGCAGAAATGGAAGGCGAGCCAGGCGCCGCTGTCGGCCTGGCGCCGGTAGGTGCTGCGCTCCCCTTCGATGGCGGCGACGGCGGCGCGCGGAAAGAAGGCCTGAGCGCTGAACGGCGAGCCAGTGCGCCGCTGGCATTCCAGGCAATGACAGGACGACACGACGCTTGGTGCACCTGTCGTGCAGATGCGCAGCTGGCCGCAGCTGCAGGCGGCCGTACGCACGGCGGGTTCAGTCATGCGCCGAGCTTGCCACCGATTGGTCTCACAGGCGAGCCGGCAGGATGCCGACAATTGCCGGCGTCCTTCACCCACGCGGGAGAGCGGGAGAATTGGCGAGGCGATCCAAGCTGCGCATCGGCCCGACGCTCGCCATCGGCGTGCTCACGCTGATGCTGTGCGTCGGCATCGGCCTTCTCTATGTCGGCTGGCAGCCCGGCTCGACCTTGAGCCTCATCGGCTACATCGCCATGACGCTGGGCTTGCTGGCGGCGATCGTGCTCGGCGTCGGGCTCGCGCTGCTGGTTCACAGCAAGCGCGACGACTGACCCATCATGCCCTGTGGAACTACGATCGCCATTCCGCTCTTAGTCTAAAGTCTAGCTGGTCTTGGGGCGCAGCCGGCCGAGCGACCGACCGATGCGCTGCAGCCAGCTCTCCTCCGGCACACCGCCGGGCCTCTCGGCCAGGAAGGCCTCCAGGCTCTGGCGCGTCCCGGCGTGCAGCTCGGCCTCGGTCGGGAAATGCGGATACCAGCCGCCCAATCCGGCATCGACGACTTCGAAGCTGGTCTGCCGCGCCGGCACGATGTCGAATTCGATGGTCGGACGCAGCGCCACGCCCGAGATCGGCGCATGCAGCACGACGCTGTTCTCGAACAGCACCCAGATCGGCTTCTCGCTCTCCAGCGTGAGCTCCTCGCCGTTGCGGAGGCGAAACCAGGTCGTGCTCGATCGCTTCCCGCAGTCCTGCGGCAGGACGAAGATCTTGCGCATGGCGACCGGCCAGCCGTCGAGATGCCGGTCGGCGAGCGGCCGGTTGGGGACGAGCTGGAACTGCCGAGTCGAAGCGATGCGGAAGGGATGGCTGACGGCCGACTCGATGAGGGGGCCGGCGGTCGACAGGAACTCCGCCAAAAGCGCCCGTGTGGCCGGCGTCAGCTCGCGATACTGGTTGCTGCTGTTGAGATAGTCGCACTGCGCGAAGCTGGTGTTGACATAGCCAAGGGCGAAGTCCTTGCGCCGCATCTTTACGCGCGGGCTGGCGAGCAGGTTGTCGAGCAGGCGTCGGGCGAGGCCTTCGTCCAGCGGAAAGGCCATCACGCCGACCTTGGCAAGCGGACCGTTATCGCAGCCGAGCTGGTCGGTCAGCGACTGCCAGGCGTCGCGCGACAGGTTGCTGCGCAGGCGGCGGAAAACGTCGAAGTCCGCATCGTCGTCGGCGCTCCGAGCCTCCACCTGATGGATGCGCTCGGTCAGCGCGCGGTCTGACAAACCAAGGAATTCCAGCCTCATGCCGGCAACGTAGCGCTCCTGGCGCCGCGCCGCCATCGTCATGCGCCCCTTCTTCTCGACCACAGGTAGATCAGGCGGTAAAATAGTGCGTCCGGCTTGCGATCGAAATCCCGCCATCCGTCAGGACCCGCCATGGCCGAAATTCTCGCCCTAGGGATTTCCCACTATCCTCCGCTGCACGGGACCGACGACCGAATGTCATGGATCCTGAAGCGGATGCTGCAGAACCCGCAGCTTCCCCGGGAGTTGCGCACGCCGGCGGGTTGGCCCGCGGCGATGCGCGCCGAATGGGGCAATGACGAGGGCGCCTCCTCGGCCGCCCGCCATCGCGCCGATCTCGTCGCCTGGATGGACAGGACACGCGCCGCCCTCGACGCCTTCAAGCCGGATTTCGTGCTGATCTGGGGCGACGATCAATACGAGAACTTCAAGGAAGACGTCGTTCCGCCTTACTGCATCAGCGCCTATGAGCACTTCAAGTTTGCCTCGCCGCCCGGCAACGTATGGGGCGAGACGGACAAGACCTTCGAGCTGCCGGGCCATCGGCGCGCCGCCAAGATGCTGGCGACGCGGCTGCTCGAGGAAGGCTTCGACACGGCCTACGCCTACAAGCCGCTGCATCATCCGCTGGGGCACGCGTTCACCAACGCGATCATGTATCTCGACTACCATCGCAAGGGCTTCGACTATCCGATCGTGCCCTTCGCCATCAATTGCTACGGGCGGCGCGTGCTGGCGCAGCAGGGCGGCCTGCCGGTGTTCGATCGCGTGGTCGGCGAAGACGAGCTCGACCCGCCGGCGCCTACGCCGCGCCGCCTGTTCGATATGGGCGCGGCAACGGCGCGCGTGCTGGCGGCGTCGCCATACCGCGTGGCGCTGCTCGCCTCCTCGGGCTGGAGCCACGCCTTCCTCACCGCGAAGAACCATTACCTCTGGCCCGACACACCGTCCGACCGCCGCATGTACGAGGCGTTGCGCGAGTGCGACTGGCAGACCTGGCGCGGCTATTCGGGAGTGGCGGTCGAAGACTGCGGTCAGCAGGAGATCCTGAACTGGGCCTGCCTTGCCGGCGCCTTGAGCGAACTCAACCGCAGGCCCGACGAGACGGGCTTCATCGACACCTGGATCTTCAATTCCTCGAAGGTGTTTCTGATCGCACCGCCGTGACGATGCCGCTCGTCAGCATGCGCATCAGATGGTCGGCGATGTCGTCGGGCGTCAGCGCGCCTGCTGGGTCGTACCATTCGGCGACCCAGGTCAGGGCGCCCATGGCAAGCATGCGCACGACCGAAGGATTGAAGCCCGGTTGAAGCAGGCCCTTGTCTCCGGCCTCCGCCAGCAAGTCGGCGAAGATCGCCGCATAGTCGCGTTCCTGCTGCAGGTGATGGTCGCGCAGGCGCTTGGGCAGGCGGTGGATCGACCTCAGCCGCGAGGAGAAGTGATGGTGCAGGGTGAACTTGAGATGGGCGCCCAGAGCGGCCCGCAGGCGCACCAGGGGAGAGCTGGCGGTCCCCGCTTCGGCGATCGCCGCCAATACCTCGGCGCGCGCGTTGGCGATGCCGCCCTCCAGGACGGCGCGCAGGATCTGATCGCGCGAGGCGAAGTGGTAGTAGATGCTGCCCGCCTCGATCTTGGCCGCGGCGGCGATGCGGCGCACGGTCACCTGGTCCGAGCCATGGTCCTGGAAAAGCCTCGTGGCGACCTCGATCAGACGCGCTCTGGTCCTGTCGGCCTTGGTGATCTTGTCCTTCCCGGACTTTTGACGAACCATCGGATCAGGATAGGGCATGCACTTCCGGAC
>JAEZHS010000357.1 GCA_023436825.1 Pseudomonadota bacterium
ACGGTTCACGACGGCGTCGATGTCGATGCCGGGAGGGACTCGGAGATCGATGGTGGCGGTGGCGAGCGCCGGCACCACGTTGGGCGCGCTGCCGCCGCTGGCCATGCCGACCACGACCGAGATGCCCGTGTCGTAGTCGGTGATCGCTTCGAGATCGAGGATCTGGCGCGCGAGCTCGCTGAGCGCGCTGCGGCCGTCCTGCGGCCGCGAGCCCGCATGCGAGGCGCGGCCGGTAATCGTCATGTCGAAGCGGCCCCATCCCTTGCGAGCCGTCACGCACTTGCCGCCGTCGCGCGCCGGCTCCATGACCAGCACGTACTTCGACTTCAAAGCGGCGGCCTCGATGGCGGCGCGGCTGGTCGGGCTGCCGACCTCTTCCTCCGGCACGTAGAGCACCCGCACCGGCAGCTTGGTGCGACGGCCTTCGCGCACGAAATGCTGCAGGGCATAGAATCCCATGTAGGAGCCGGCCTTCATGTCGTAGATGCCCGGCCCGAACACCGCGTCGCCCTCGCGCCGGAACACATGGGTGGTCGCCAGCGCGCCGACCGGATGGACCGTGTCGAGATGGCCCATGATCAGGATGCCGGGCTCGTCCTCGTCGCCCCACGGCGCGCGTGCCTCGAGGATGTCGCCGAAGCCGTCGCGCCCGGGCGTGCGCCTGGTCGGCGCACCGATCCGCGCCAGATCGCTCTCGACCACGTCGACCAGGCGGTTGACCGCGGCGCCGTCGTGGCTCGGCGTCTCGACTTCGACCCAGCGGCGGATGCCGGCCAGGATCTCCTCGCTGTCGAAGGTGGGAATGTTGGAACGGGCAGGGGAGTCGTTCATGACAGGCCAGGGTCCGGTTGTTGAGGAGGCTCGCGCCGGTGCAGGCAGCTTACCAGATGATCGATCGTGGCCGCCTGAAGCACAATCCGTCCACCTGGAATCAATCGGATGGAACCGCGCCCGGTTCCATCTGATCGCCTTCCGCTCTAGGCTTCATCAGGCACCAGCTTCTGGAGGGTTTCGATGTCCGGCGTGAGCAGCGAGGAGATCCCTGTTATCGACGTGTCGGGCGCCATCGCCGGCGACGCCGATGCGCTCGCCCGCTGCGCGGAGGAGCTGCGCCATGCCTACGAGGATATCGGATTCTGGTTCATGACCGGGCACGGCGTGCCACAGTCGCTGGTCGATCGGGTCTTCGGCGAGGCCGCGCGCTTCCATGCGCAGCCGCTGGACGATAAGCTCAGGCTCAAGATCAACGAGCACAATATCGGCTACCTGGCGATGAAGGCGGCGACCACGCGCCATTCCGACGTCAGCACCGACAACAAGCCGAACCTCAACGAAGCGTTCTTCGTCAAACGCGACCTGCCGCTCGACCATCCCGACGTGATCGCCAACAAGCGCTTCCGCGGCGCGAACCAGTGGCCGGCCGGGCTGCCGGGCTTCCGCGAGACGGTCGTCGCCTACTGCGATGCGCTGGAGCGGGCCGCGCTCTC
The DNA here is from genome assembly GCA_023436825.1 of Pseudomonadota bacterium. The sequence goes on from JAEZHS010000357.1 coordinate 1,488, forward strand.
CGTCCTGCCGGTTTACGCCGTCGCCCTCGACCTGCCGCCGCAGCACTTCGCGCCGGCTTTCCGCGAGCCGCAATACACGCTGCGCATGTCGCACTACCCCCACACGCCGGTGCTGACGGACGGCGAGTACGGCCTGGCGCCGCACGCCGACACCTCGTTCATGACCTTGCTGGCGCAGAACAAGGTGCCGGGGCTCTCGCTGCGCACCGCTTCGGGACGCTGGATCGACGCGCCGGTGATCGACGGGGCGTTCCTGGTCAACAGCGGGCAGATGCTGAACCGGTGGAGCAACGGCCGCTTCCGCGCCACGCCGCACCGCGTCATCAACCGTTCCGGCGGCGAGCGCTACGCCATCCCGTTCTTCTTTGACTGCACGATCGACCACGAGATGGTCTGCCTGCCCTCGTGCACCGATGCCGACCATCCGATCAAGTACGAGCCCACGACCTACACGGCGTTCATGAGCTGGTACCAGAAGCAGAATTACGATCATGTCCGCAACGCTGAAGGCGTGCGGTTGCAGGCGAACTAGTGCGGACTATCGCCGATGGGCAACTCGCAATTGTCACCCCGAGCGTAGCGAGGGGCCTTTCAGGCCACAGGAAAGGTCCCTTGCTGCGCTCGGGATGACAGCGGCGCTGCATCAGGCATTTGTGGTTCCCGTTACTAGCCCAGGGTGGCCGAGACGAGGGCGGCACGGTATAGGCCGGGCCCATGACTGTGACCGACAGCCCCGCCGCCGCCCGACCGATCGACCGTGAAGCGTTGCGGCGCAAGTACCGCGAGGAACGCGACAAGCGCCTGCGGCCCGACGGCAACGCCCAGTATGTGCAGGCAGCCGGCGTGTTCGCCCGCTACCTCGACGATCCCTACACGCCGATCGAGCCGCGCGCGGCGAAGACCGATCACGTCACCTTCGCCTTCGTCGGCGGCGGGTTTGCCGGGTTGGTGACGGCGGCTCGCCTGGTCGAGGCCGGCGTGAAGGACGTGCGCATCGTCGACAAGGGCGGCGATTTCGGCGGCACCTGGTACTGGAACCGCTATCCCGGCGCGCAGTGCGACACCGCGTCGATGGTCTACATGCCGTTGCTCGAGGAGACCGGTCACCGGCCGACCGAGAAATACGCCCATGCGCCGGAGATCCTGGAGCACTGCCGCCGCATCGGCCGGCACTTCGGTCTCTACGACAATGCCCTATTCCACACCGAGGTCCAGGACCTGTCCTGGGACGGCGATCGGTCGTGCTGGATCGTTCGCACCAACCGCGGCGATGCCTTCACCGCACAGTTCATCGGCCTCGGCACCGGTCCGCTGCACGTGCCGAAGCTACCTGGCATCCCGGGCATCGACTCGTTCTCCGGGCACTCCTTCCACACCAGCCGCTGGGACTACGCTTATACCGGCGGCGATGCCTTCGGCGCGCCGCTGGCCAAGCTCTCCGACAAGCGCGTCGGCATCGTCGGCACGGGCGCCACGGCCGTGCAGTGCGTGCCGCACCTCGCGCGATCCGCCAAGGAGCTTTTCGTCTTCCAGCGCACGCCGTCTTCCGTCGATGTCCGGGCCAATGCGCCGATCGATCCCGGCTGGTTCTCCTCCATCGCCTCGCCGGGCTGGCAGCAGCGCTGGCTGGAGAATTTCACCGCGAACCAGGCGGGAGGGACGGCGACGGAGGACCTCGTGCAGGACGGCTGGACCGACCTGTCGCGCCGCATCCGTCATCGCATCCTGACGCTGCCCAAGGAGCAGCGGACACGCGAGAACATGCTGGCTGCGTTCGAGGACGCCGATCACGAGAAGATGGAGGAGATCCGCGCCCGCGTCGACGCGATCGTGCGCGATCCGGCGACGGCGCAGCACCTCAAGGCGTGGTACCGCCAGCTTTGCAAGCGGCCCTGCTTCCACGATTCCTACCTGCAGGCCTTCAACCTGCCGGGCGTCCATCTGATCGACACCGACGGCAAGGGCGTGGAGCGCATCACGCCGGCGGGCGCGGTCGTGGCCGGCGTGGAGTATCCGCTGGACTGCCTGATCTACGCGTCGGGCTTCGAGGTCGGCACCGAATATCGCCGCCGGGCCGGGTTCGACCTGGTCGGCCGCGACGGGCTGAGGCTCTCCCAGCACTGGAAGGACGGGATGCGCAGCAAGCACGGCATTCATGTCCATGGCTTCCCCAACGCCTTCTTCGTGCAGCCGACCCAGGGCGCGAACCTGATCTCCAATGTCCCGCACAACCTCACCGAGGCCGGCCGCACCATCGCGATCGAGGTCAGGCACGCCCTCGACCACGGCTTCCGCGAGATCGAGGTGACGAAGCAGGCCGAGGACGACTGGGTGAAGCTGTTGCTGACGGGCATGGGCCGCATGACCGGCGGTGCCGACTGCACGCCCGGCTACTACAACAACGAAGGGCAGGATGCCGGTCTGGCCGCCCGCCTGGCCGTCGGCTACCCGGCAGGCGCCTCGGCCTATTTCAGGTACATCGACGAGTGGCGCCGGTCCGGCCGTTTCGAGGGGCTGACGTTCCGCTGAACGTTTCCTGCCCGGCGCAGTCGTTCGACTCCGCCTGGGCGACCTGACAATCCGTGGCAGCACTTCCCTCGGTGGCTTTGCGATCGGGCTGGCCGCTGGATGTTGAATTGACGCCACCGGGTGAAGCGGTGTTGCACGGAAGTTTGCCTCCGGTGCGATGTTGGTACGAGGGTTTTATGCCAAGGTGAATTGGGACGAAGATTTGCCTGCGACCTGCTCACATTCTCGGCAACGGGATTGCCGACGGACAGGGAATGCCTACCTGTTACCATGATCAAGTCCCCTGTCATGGGAGATTGATATGCGCGCCCCTTTTTCAGTGTCGCCGTAATGTCGATCCTGGCGGGATGCGCAGGGCAGTACCCGTCGACCGCGGTGGCCCCGGCGTCTGCCCTGGCGCAAATGGCCGAGGGTACGCCTGAGGGCGTACCTCAGAATTGCCGACAATTCACCACCCAGGTGACGGTTGGAGGACAGCCGCAACAAGCCGTCGGGTTGGTGTGCCAGCAGCCCGATGGTCAATGGCGGGTCACGCAGAATACGCCCGGCCTGCCGGAACTGGTCTACACGCTGCCACCGCAGGCGATCTATTTGTATCAGTCCCCCGAGCCATACTGGGACCCCTGGTTCTATGGGCCGTACTTTGTCGGCGGTCCGGTTTTCTTGACCCATGGTTTCCGGCATTTCCATCACTTTCACGGGTTCCACCATGGCGGCTTTCACGGTGGTTCCCGGCACGGTGCTTCTGGCCACGGTGGTTCTGGCCACGGTGGTTCTGGCCACGGTGGCTCTCATGGAGGCCACAGGTGATCGTCTGGCGTGTTTCGTCGGTCCGGCCCGCTTCGAGGGACCGGCTTTCCGCTGACTGGCGGTCGGTATGCCCTCCGTGCCGCTCGCGCCACTCGGCATGATGGAATAGTCTCGACCATCTGTTCGGCATTTCCGAACATCGGGAGCGCCAATGGTCGAGCCGAGCCTGGCCGAGACGAACGCCTTCGTGGCCGTGCTCGAGCACAAGAGTTTCAGCAAGGCGGCCAAACATCTGAACCTGTCGCCGCCGCGGGTCAGCGAGATGGTGCGCCAGCTCGAGGAGAGGCTCGGCGTGCGGCTGATCGAGCGCACGACGCGCTCGGTGGCGCCGACCGTCGCGGGGGAGCGCCTGCTGGCGCGGCTGCGGCCAGTGCTCGACGATTATCGCGCCGCGCTCGACCTCGTGAACGACTTTCGCGAAAAGCCCGCCGGCGTCGTGCGTCTCACCGTGGCGCCGCCCGTCGCCTATCTGGGGCTGATATCCAGTATCAGCCGTTTTCTCGTCGCCTACCCGGAAATCAGCGTGGAGCTCTCCGCCGACAGCGCGCTTACCGACATCGTGGCCGGCCGGTTCGATGCCGGCATCCGTCCCGCCGATCGGCTGGAACGCGATATGATCGCCGTGCGCATCAGCGACGAGGTTTCCGTTGTTACGGTCGCGGCGCCGTCCTACATCGCGCGCCACGGTAGACCGCAGACGCCGCATGAGCTTGCCAGGCATGACTGCATCCGCATTCGCCTGGGCGGTGGTGCGTTGATACCGTGGCGCCTGCGGTTGACCCGCCGCGTCGTCGAGGTGCCGGTCGAGGGACGTTTCATCGTCAACGACGATCGGATGGCGATGCAGGCCGTCCTCGAAGGCGTGGGGCTGCTGCAGATGGCTCGCAGCGCGGTCGACCGCGACCTCGCGGCGAAGCGGCTGGTCACCGTGCTCGACGATTGCCAGCCGCCGCCGTTTGCCGGCTTCTTTCTCTACTATCCCAGTCGCCGGCAGATCCGGCCGGCGCTCAAGGTGCTGATCGATTTCCTGCACAAGCGCGACCGGCGGAGAGGAGCATGAATGTTCAGGCGGCGGCCGCGGCGACTGCCCCGCCGGTCAGGCGCTCGATCTCGGCCAGGGCCTTGCCGCGGTTGGCGTTGGCCGCTTCCGGGCCCATTGCCAGGCCCTCGAGATGGACGAAGGTCACATCGGTCAGACCCAGAAAGCCGAGCACTGCCCGGAGATACGGTTCCTGGAAGTCGAAAGCGGCAGCTGGCGCGCCCTTGCTGTAGAGGCCGCCGCGCGCCACCAGGACAAACACCTTCTTGCCCTTGAGCAGGCCCTCGGGACCGTTCTCCGTGTAACGGAAGGTGCGGCCGCGACGAGCCACGTGATCAATCCAGGCCTTCAAGGTCGAAGGTATGGAGAAATTGTACATCGGCACCGCGAAGACGATCGTGTCGGCGGCTTCGAGCTCGGCGATCAACTCGTCGGACAGCGCGGTGGCAACGCGTTGGCTGCTCGTGTGCTCACCGGCGGGCGTGCCCATCGCGGCGAAGGTCTGGCCGTCGAGATGCGGCATGGTCTCGGGCGTCAGCGCCCGCTCGACGACCGAACGATGCGGATAGCGCTTCAGGAAGTCGCGCGCCAGCCCCAGCGATTGGGAGTTCTCGCCGAAGACGCTGGAATGGATCAGAAGGACGTTGCTCATGACGGGTTCCGTTTCGTGATGGATGGACACGAACATGGTCGGAAAGACCCTCAGGAATAAGCCGGAAGAATGTTAATGGGCCTTGTGGTTTTTCCGAATAATGCCTGGCGTCCATTATTCCGAAAAGCCACCGAGGATATTCGGACTATTCCAAGTTATCGACGGGTGTTCGCAAGCCCATCCTTGTCGGCGACGCCACCCGGAAAAGGCACGACGACATGGACGCTATCCGTTATCTTCCCCTCGCCGGCCGATTGTTGATCGGCCTTCCCTTCGCCATGAGCGGCCTCGGCAAGCTCGCGGACTACGGACCGACGACCCAGCTGATTGGCACTGTGGGTCTGCCGTTCCCGGCGCTCGCTTTTGCCGTTGCCGTCGCCGTCGAGCTCGGCGGCGGACTTCTGCTGATCGCCGGCTTCCATGCCCGTTTGGTCGCAATCGCGCTGGCGCTGTTCTCGCTCGCCGCCGCGGTGTTCTTCCACGCCGACTTCGCCGACCAGAACCAGATGATCCATTTCCTCAAGAACGTGATGATCGCAGGCGGACTGCTGCAGATCGCTGCGTTCGGCGCCGGCGCCTTCAGCATCGACAACCATGCCCGGGCGGCCTCGCCCGCGACGCAGGCCATCTGATCGGGAGAGCGGAAATGGATTCGCACATTCAGGCTGCTGCAACTCTGCGTCCGATCATCCATCGAACGTCCGGCCAGACGCATGGCCCGATCACGCGGCTGATGAGCCCGGGCGACCTCGGCGGATCGCTCAAGCCGTTCGTCTTCCTCGACCTGTTCGACAATGGGGGCCGGGCATTGCCGGGCTTCGGACTGCATCCGCATTCCGGTATCGCGACCTTGACCTACTTGGCCGAAGGCAGCGCCGGTTACGAGGACACCACGGGTGCCAGTGGCGTGCTGGCAGCAGGTGGTGTCGAGTGGATGCAGGCGGGCGGCGGCGTATGGCACGGCGGTGGCGCGGGCAAGCCTGGCCGCGCCCGTGGCTTCCAGCTCTGGATCGCCTTGCCGCCGCATCTCGAGCTCGGGCCACCGGTCAGTCTCTATCAGGGCGTTGACGACGTGCCCGTGGCGGGACCGGCGCGCGTTCTGCTCGGCTCCCATGAGGGCGCGCATAGTGCGATCGAGGCGCCGTCCGACATCACCTACTTGGCGGTCCGGCTCGCGGCCGGCGAGCGCTGGCGCTACGCACCGCCGGCAGGCCATGACGTTCTCTTCATCGCCGTCGGCAAGGGCGCGGTCGCGGCCCCGGGCCGGGTCGGACAGGGCGAACTCGCGATCTTCGCGCCGGGCGGCGGTGCGGTCGAGTTCCTGGCCGAGGCGGATGCCGAGTTCATGCTGGGTTCGGCTGTGCCGCATCCACACGATCTCATGCTGGGCTACTACTCGGTCCATACCAGCGCCGATGCCCTGGTGAGGGGCGAACGCCGCATCGACGAGATCCGCACTGAGCTCGTCCGGCAGGGGCGGCTCAGGCGCTAGTGCGGGTTCGCGCTGGGATTTCGACGAGTCGGCGCGGGCAAACGAAAATGCCGGCACCGCTGGCACCGCTGCTCGATCCCGGACAATTATTGCGCTCCTATGGCACGCAATAATTGGAACCGTAGTTGACTCGTTGATGAACCCTGGTTATATTGACGCTGCGCTCGCCTCCCGTCGCGGCTCCGCTCTATGCATCGTTCATCCGACACCATCGCGCGCGGCACGGCCGGGCCAGCCTCTCGGGCTGTCTGGCCGGACAGAAGCCGGCAAGGCCGTCAGCCTTTCCTTTCTTCGAAAACCGGTTGCGAAACTTGCGTAACTGTCTTAATTCGCCGCCGCCCCCTATTCGTAGTTGGTCGGCTTCCGAGGCACCGCTACGACCTCTCTCCGAAACCTCGGAAACCTCCGCCAACGATGACGGCACTGAATGCACTTGGTCCTCGCCGCGCGCGCGGCGAGGGACGCGCAGTGTCGTACGTGTCGGCGTTTAGCGGACAGCGTCTGGTCGCCTCCAAGAGGGTAGAACTGCTCAGTTCTGCAGCACGCCGAGCGCCCTCAGCTTGGCAATATCGTCCGCCGAATAGCCCGCCTCGTGCAGCACCATCTCCGAATGCTGGCCGACGGCGGGGGCGCGGGCGGGGGCGACCTTGGTCGCGCCGTCGAGATGGAAGGGACTCGATACGGTGAGGCCGGCGCCGTCGGCGAAGGGTACGAGCGCACCGATCTTGCGCGCCTGCTCGTCGTCGGCGGCCTCATCGACCGAGCACACCGGCCCGAACGTCACGCCGGCCCTTTCGAGAATGGTCCGCCATTCCGCAAGGTCGCGCTTGGCAAAGATGCCGTCGAGGATCTCGGTCAGCGCCTTGTGGTTCGCCCGCCGCGACAGGAGCGTCGCGAAGCGCGGATCCTCGACGAGGTTCTCGGCCTCGATCGCCTTCAGAAAACCCGCGAGCTGGCGCTGCTCGTTGTGCATCGCCATCAGGAACCAGCGGCCGTCGCGGCAGCGATAGTGATTGGCCAATGCGTTCGGCGTGCCGGTCCTCGGCGGCCGGTGGGCGACGTGCTCGCCGAACAGTCGGTTCTGCACATAGCAGCCGTTTGCCCACAGGCCATTCTGCAGCAGCGACGTCTGGACGACACCGCCTCGTCCGGTCCGCTCTCGACGATAGAGGGCGGTCACGATGGCCGCATAGAGCGCCGTCGCCGTGGGATGGTCGCCCATGCCGGGCATCGACCGCACCGGCTCGGTCTCGGTCGTGGCCCGCACCATGTCCATCAGGCCGGTGCGCGCCCAGTAGGCGGTCGCGTCGAAGCCCGTGCGGGCCGCCTCTTCGCCCGCCTCGCCGTAGGCCGTGATCGAGCCGTAGACCAGTCGCGGATTGATCGCGAGCAGGTCGGCGGCGGCGATCTTCAGGCGGTCGCGCACCGGCAGGGGGAAGTTGGTGACGAAGACGTCGGTCGCGCCGATCAGGCGGTAAAGGACGCTGAGACCCTCGGGCGCCTTGAGGTCGATGGCCAGGCTGCGCTTGTTGCGGGACGTGAGTTGCCACCAGTAGTCGGTGGTCTTGCCGGGCACCGCCGGCGAGGCCCGCCACGGATCGCCCGCACCCGGCGGTTCGATTTTGATGACCTCGGCGCCGAAGTCCGAGAGGATGGTGGCGGCGGCAGGACCGGCGATCCAGCTCGCGCAATCGATCACGCGCAAACCGGAGAAGATTCCATCACTCATCGTTGAAGACCCTTTCAAACCCGCTGTTTGCCGATGGCGTAGAAGGCGGCGCAGTTGTCGCCCAGGATCAGGTCCTTCTCCCGCGCCGTGAGGAACGGACAGTATTTGCGCACGTAGTCGAGCGACTGCCTGTACGTGCAGAAGCGCTCGACGTTGGGCATGTCGGAGCCCCAGACTAGCCGCTCCGCGCCCAACTGGTCGCGCATACTTTCGATCAGAGACTGCGCCTCGGAATAGGGGTAGTCCCAGACGCCGCCATAGGTGATGGGGAACATGACCTCGAGCACCAGCGGCCCGTGGCGGTAGACGGCGATAAGGTCCTCGGGGAATTCGTAGCGGCCGTTGCGCGCGAAGAAGGCGACCGGCGGGCTCATGGCCAGGTGCACCCTGAGATCGCGGTGGCGCGCCAGGATCCGTCCCAGCGCCGCGATATGGGCCATGTAGCCTGCCTTGTCGTAGGTTGGGCCCGAGCTCAGTTCCAGGCAGAGCACGATGCCGAGCTCGGCGAGCCTCGCCCAGAACGGCGCCATCTCCTCGGCATCGAGCGGCCAGGGGAAGCCGTGGCGGCTCAGCGAATCGACGTTGAAGTAGAGGCCGCGCAGCTTCAGCACATGAAAGGCATGATCGACCTTGGCGAGCTCGGCCTCGGTGCCCGCCATCGCCTCGTCGACGTGCATCAACCCGGTCATGCGGTCGGGATACTGCTGCTGGGCGAAGGCGTTCATCTCCGTCATCGCGCCGTAGGCGCCGCCCGCCTGCAGCACGCAGTGATCGACGCCGGCATACATCATCTGTGCCAGCATCAGCTCCGGCGGTGCCGTCATCTCCTGCATGCCGACCGGCATGTACTGGATGACATGGTCCTCGCCCTGATGGGTGAACTCGAGCTGACCGAAGCGGCCGACACGGAAATCGACGTCGGTCAGGCCGCTCCAGCCGGTGTCGTCGGCACGGTGCAGCGCGGTCGTATCGGCGCGCGCCCAATCCCGGCTGCGAAAGGTCGAAGCCGCCGTCCGCGTGATCATGCGCTGCAGGTAGCGGTTATGGATGTCGCGCGTGGGATGGCCGCAGGCGCCGATCCAGTGCGTGAACACATGAGCGTGGCAGTCGATGATCATGCTTCCCCTTTGTCAGGCATCGTAGTCCCTACTCAACCGCCGGGCAGCCATTAGGAAAGCAAGTGCCGAGGCTGATGGCCTACCTGTGCTAATGTGTGTGGCAGATTGTGGAGGAAAAAGCATGAGTGTGCGTGCAGGGCGCGAGTTCCTGGCGATTCCCGGGCCGACGACGGTGCCGGACGAAGTGTTGCGGGCCATGCATCGCCCGGCCGTCGATATCTATTCGGGGCCGCTGCTGGCGCTGACCGACGGCCTCTTGAAGGACATCGCCCGCGTGTTCAACACCAAGGGCCGTGCCTACATCTACATCTCCAACGGCCATGGCGCCTGGGAGGCGTCCCTCACCAACGTGCTGTCCAAGGGCGACAAGATCCTGGTGCTGGAGAGCGGCCGCTTCGCCATCGGCTGGGGGGAGAGCGCCCGCCGCATGGGCGTCGAGGTCGAGATCCTGAAGGGCGACATGCGCCGCGCCGTGCGGCCGGCCGAGGTCGAGGCCCGCTTGAAGGCAGACAAGGGGAAGACGATCAAGGCCATCCTGGTGGCGCAGATCGACACTGCGTCCGGCGTGGTGAACGACATCGCCGCCATCGGCCAGGCGGTGCGCGCTGCGGGCCATGACGCGCTCTTGATGGTCGACGCCGTGGCGTCGCTGGGCTGCATGCCGTTCAACATGGACGAATGGGGCGTCGACGTCGCCATGTCGGGCTCGCAGAAGGGCATGATGGCGCCGCCGGGCCTGGGCTTCGTCGTCGCCAACGACCGCGCGCGCGAAGTGCACAAGAAGGCCGGCCTGCGCACGCCCTACTGGGACTGGACCGACCGCGAAGGCGACCAGCACTACCAGAAGTACGCCGGCACGCCGCCCGAGCATCTTCTGTTCGGCCTGCGTCAGGCGATCGACATGCTGTTCGCGGAAGGCCTCGACAACGTGTTCCGCCGCCACCGGCTGCTGGCCGAGGCGGTGCGCCGCGCCGTCGGCATCTGGGCCGAGGGCCAGGCGATCGGCTTCAACATCATCGAGCCCAGCGAGCGCTGCGATACGGTCACCGCCGTGTTGATGAACAGCGGCCACAATCCAGAGACGCTGCGCGCCTATTGCAACGAGAAGTGCGGCGTCATCCTGGGCCACGGCATCGGAGATCTGTCGGGCAAGGCGTTCCGCGTCGCCCACATGGGTCACGTCAACGCGCCGATGATCCTCGGCACCTTGAGCGTGATCGAGGTGGCGCTGAATGCGCTGGAAATCCCGCACGGCAAGGGCGGTGCCCAAGCCGCGATCGACTGGCTGGGCCAGCAGGTCAAGGCTTAGCGCCGGAGCGCGGACCTCCAGGTCCGCTCATGCTCTTCCGTACCGCGAGCCTCTGGCTCGCTCATGATCATGAGCGGACCCAGAGGTTTGCGCTCCGATGGTTACAGTACCGGCCGCTTGTCGCGCCACGGCGTCGCCTTCTCGTAGGCGTCGCCGGCGCGCAGCACGGTGGCTTCATCGAACAGACGTCCGACGATCTGCAGCGAGAACGGCAGGCCGCGCGCGTCGAAGCCGCTGCATACCGACAGGGCGGGGTTGCCGCCGACATTGAACGCGGCCGTGAGCGAGGGCCGCGTGAACAGGCTGGAGTGCGGGACGGGTTCCAGCTTTCCGGCCGGCTCACCGGTCGGCAGCATCAGGACATCGACCGTCGACAGGGCGGCCTGTAGGCTGCGCGCCAGATCGGTCCTGAGCCGCATCGCCTGGATGTAGTCCTCGGCCCGCACCAGGCCGCCGGCGATGATGCGGTAGCGCAGGCTGGCGCCGAACAGTTCGGGCCGCGTGCGCAGGTCGGCGGCATGGATGGTGAAGAGCTCGGCAATCGCGAGAGTCTTCTTCGCGTCGTCGAACTGCTGGATCGGCGGCAAGGGGACGGGCCGCACGCTCGCCCCCATTCCGCGGAACACGTCGAGCGCCGCCTCGAACGCCGCCATGGTGGCAGGCGACGGCGGGGCTTCCTTCTCGAGCCATGCCGTCGGCACGCCAATGACCAGGCCCTCGACGCTGCCGGTCAGGGCTGCCGCGTAGTCGGGGATGGCCACGTCGGCCGAGCCCGGATCCTCCGGATCGTGGCCCGCGATGGTCTGAAGCAGGATCGCGACGTCCTCCGTCGTCCAGGCCAGCGGCCCGGCATGGTCCTGGCTGAAGCAGTTCGGCAGGACGCCGCGTCTGCTGACCAGGCCGTAGGTCGGCTTCAGGCCGGCGATGCCGCAGGCCGCGGCCGGACCGCGGATCGAGCCGCCGGTGTCGCTGCCGAGGGTCGCCGGAGCGAAGCCCGCCGCGACCGCGGCCGCCGAGCCCGAGGAGGAGCCGGCGGGCGAGCAGGTGCGATCCCAGGGATTGCGCGCCGGCGGGAACA
>JAEZHS010000046.1 GCA_023436825.1 Pseudomonadota bacterium
TCGAGCAGTGTGCGGGCTTCCTGCGCATCCCCGGCGGCGACGATCCGCTCGACGCTTCGGGCGTGCATCCTGAATCCTATCCGGTGGTGCACCGGATCATTGCGGCGACCAAGAGCGGGATCGACGCGCTGATCGGCAACGCTCCCGTCCTGCGGGGGCTGTCGCCGAGCTCCTTCGTCGACGATCGGTTCGGCCTGCCCACCGTCACCGACATTCTGCGCGAGCTGGAGAAGCCGGGACGCGATCCGCGCCCGGCCTTCAAGACGGCGGAGTTCAAGGCCGGCATCGAGACGCTGAACGACCTCCAGCCGGGCATGGTGCTGGAGGGTGTCGTCACCAACGTCGCCGCGTTCGGGGCGTTCGTCGATGTCGGCGTCCACCAGGATGGGCTGGTGCACGTGTCGGCGATGTCGACGACCTTCGTGAAGGACCCGCGCGCCGTGGTGAAGCCGGGCGATATCGTGCGCGTGAAGGTCCTGGACGTCGACAAGCCGCGCAAGCGCATCAGCCTGTCGCTGCGCCTGGATGACCAGGTCGGCAACCAGCCGGCGCGGCCTGGCCATGCGGAGGGCAGTGGCGCTTCGCGGCGCGATCAGGCCCGCTTGCAGGCCCGCAAGCCCGAGGCCCCCGCGAACGCGATGGCCGACGCCCTGCGGCGCGCCGGCCTCGGCGGACAAAAGGGAACGCGCTAAACCATCGAGCTCGGTCGATAGAACGGCTGGTGCTTCGAGGTGTCGATGTAGTTCTCGTAGAACTTCCGCGCGTACGGCAGCAGCGCTACCGACAGCTTGCGCCGCTCGACCTCGTCGTCGGCCAGCGCCTTGCTGAGGTCGTCGTGCAGCGCCTTCAGTGCCGCGGTCCGGTCGACCTTGGTGAACTTGCCGTCCTGGTAGATCACCTCGCCGTCGCACATGGTCATGGTGACGGCCTGGTTCTTGGCGCGCTGGACGACCGCGTCGAGCGTCGGGGTCAGCTCGTCGAGGTAGGGGTAGGCCACCTGGTCCCAGTCGATCAGCACCATGTCGGCACCCTTGCCCGGTTCCAACGAGCCGATGGTCTCGCCGTAGGGCGTCGTCCTGGCCCCGCCGACGGTCGCCATGCGCAGGACCTGCGACATGGTCGGCACATCGGCCTCGACCATGCCGGGCACGCGATGGGCGCGCAGGACCAGCTTCAGCTCCTGCAGCATGTCGCGGTCGTCGTTGATGCCGGCCTCGTCAAGGCCGATCGCGGTGTTGATGCCCTTCTTCTCGAAGTGGTTCAGCGCCGCCACGCCCGAGCGCAGGCGGAAATTGGAGGAGCAGTTGTGACAGACGCAGCCGCCCGCGGCGGCCAGGCGGTCGATGTCCTTCTCGTTCAGCCACACGCCGTGGCCCAGGGTCAGGCGGTCGGTCACCATGCCGAAGCGGTCGATGTATTCCAGCGCGGTGCACTCGCCGCGCCGCCAGGCGTATTCCTTCTGATAGGCGGTCTCGACCAGGTGCATGTGCATGGGCGCGTCGTACTTGGCCGAGGCTTCGCTCAGGAGCGTCAACGCCTTGTCGGAGCACCAGTGCAGGTTGGCCGGCGCCAGCTGGATCTTCACCCGGCGCTTGTTGTGGTGCTGAGCATGGAAGCTCTTGAACATGTCCATGGCGTCGTCGAGGCTCATCTTGAAGCGGTCGAACCAGCGCTGCATGGGGCCCTGCAGCTCCTTTGGCAGGCTCGCCACGAACTCCTCGTCGGCCTGGTAGACGAGTCGGTTCTGGTCGCGCACGGCGTAGCAGTAGCTGACGCGCATGCCGACATCCTCGTAGGCGCGGATGGTCTCGGTGGCGCGCTTCTCGACGTCAGACAACACGCCCGGCATCCAGCCCTGGATGTGCTGCACCGTGGTGATGCCCGAGCCGATCATCTCGAAAGCCGAGTAGAGCGTGTCGAGATAGAGGTCGAGGTTGCGGATCACCATGCGGGTGATGAACCACAGTTCCAGCGGCATGTCGGGCGAGCCCAGCTGCACCGGCGTCAGGCCGACATGGTGATGGCCGTTGACGAAGCCCGGCAGCAGGATCTCCTTGCCGGTGCCGATGACCGGGACGGTCGGGTGCCTTCGATGCAGGTCGTCGTAGGTGCCGACCTCGACGATGACGCCGTCCTCCTGCAGCACGGCGCCGTCCTTGATCTCGTTCCAGGCGAAGCGGTCCTTCACGCCGGTGATGGTGGCGCGACTGCGGATGAGACTCGTGGCCAATGCTTCCTCCAATCTTCGTCATCCCGACCGGAGCCTCGCATAGCGAGGCGGAGCGGAGGGACCTGTTCTGTTGATGCATCGGCGAGAGCAGGTCCCTCGACTACACCGGCCTTCGGCCGGCTTCGCTCGGGATGACGGTTTAAAAACTAAGCTGTCGCGCTCAAAGCCTCCTGCTCGGCGAAGGCGCGGTCGACCTCGTCGCGCAGCAGGTCCGTGAGCTTAATGCGCAGGGCCTCGGCCTCGCGACTGAAAAGGTTGCGCGGACGCGGCAGGTCGATCGGCACGATGGTCTTGATGCGGCCGGGCCGCGCGGTGAAGACGACGACGCGGTCGGCGAGCGCCACCGCTTCGTCGATGTGATGGGTGACGAACAGGACGGACGCGCCCGAGTCCCGCCAGACGTCGAGCAAGAAATCCTGCATGCGGGCGCGGGTCTGCACGTCGAGCGCGGCGAAGGGCTCGTCCATCAGCAGGACCTTGGGACGCATGGCGAGCGCCCGGGCCACGGCGACGCGCTGGCGCATGCCGCCGGACAGCTCGTCGGGGCGCTTGTCCATCGCGGCCTTGAGGCCGACGCGCTGCAGCGCCTCGGCCGCGACCTTGCGGCGCTCGGCCTGGCCGGCGCCGCGGATCGCCAGTCCGAAGCTCACGTTCTGCCACACCGTCAGCCAGGGGAAGAGCGAGGTCTCCTGGAAGATCAGGCTGCGCTCGGGCGACGGCGTCTCGACGAGGTCCCCGAACGACCAGACCAGGCCGTCGGTCGCCTCCTCCAGCCCGGCGATCAGATAAAGCAAGGTGCTCTTGCCGCAGCCCGAGGGGCCGAGGAAGACCACGAATTCGCCCGGCGCGATGTCGAGATCGACGTCGCGCAGGGCTTCGTGGGCACGGCTTGTGCCGGCGGCCCAGGTCTTGCCGACGCCGCGGCAGACCACGGCATCCCTCGACGAAAAATGCGGCGCCTTGTCAGAGACCACGCAGCTTCTCCTGGGTGTCGGGGAGCCAGTAGAGGATGCGGCGCTGGGCGAGCCGCAGCAGCCAGTCGAAGCCGAAGCCCAGCACGCCGACCACGGCAATGGTGAAGAACACCAGCGACGGATTGAAAGTGTTGCGCGCCAGCATGATGACCTGGCCCATGCCGTAGCCAACGCCGGTCGATTCGGCGACCAGCACCACCATCCAGGCGCCGAACAGGTTCATCCGCAGCACCTGCAGCATGCCGGGCAGGATCGCCGGCACGATGACGCGGCCGTAGATCTGGTGCTTCGACGCGCCCATGGTGCGCGCGACGTTGATGAGGTTCGGGCTGACGCCGTCGATCTGGGCGATGGTCGCCAGCACCATGTGGAAGAACAGCGCCACCACGACCATGAAGATCGCCGGCGCATTGCCGATGCCGAACAGGAAGATCGCTACCGGCAGCCAGGCGATCGGCGAGACCGGCGAGAGCAGCGTCACGGTCGGCAACACCAGCTTGTCGAAGACGTGCCAGTAGCGCACCGCGACGCCGACGCTGATCGCGGCCACGCAGGCGATCACCAGGCCGACGAACACGCGCATCGTGGTGGCGGCAACGGTGATCATCACCGATTCGAAGGCCGAGGGCCCCTCGCCCATCGACTGGCCGACCTGCCAGCGCGTGGCGGTGTTGAAAAACCTACCTTGCTCGCCGAAGTTCGACAGGAAGATGTGCGGTGGCGGCAGGAGCTGGGGATCGGCCCAGCCCAGCGCCCAGCACAGTTCCCAGAGGCCGGCGAACAGCGCGACCGACAGGCAGGTCCACCACGCCTTGCCGAGCCAGTCCCAGCCGGCAACGGTTGCCAGCAGGCGCCTCGCCGCCGCCGGGCGCGAGGTCCCGTCAGCGTCAGCGCCGGTGTCGCGGGTGACGACCGCCATCTTCTAGGCCGAGGCCGACTTGTACTTGAGCTTGCCGTAGAGGTCGGGGTTCTCCTTGATCACCGCCTCGAGGAGGGTCCAGTCGATGGCGTCGCGGCCGGGCTTCTTATTGATGTAGCCCATCTCCACGACGCTATCGGTGCGCTGCAGGATGAAGTCGGTCTGGCTGCGCGCATCGACCACCGCGGGCTGCTTGCCCTGCGCGATCTTGGCGTTCTCCATCGAGGTCTTGTAGTACTTGCCGACGAGCTCCTTGAGCACGGCCTCGGTCTGGGTCTCGGCATCGAGCTGGGCCTGCATCATGCCCTTGATGATAGCCTTCAGCCCCGCAGGATTGTCCTTCATCAGGCTGGCGCGCGCGGCCAGCACGCAGTCGGTGTAGCCCTTGCCATACAGGTCGGTGCCGTCGGTCAGCATGACCGCGCCCTTGACGTCGTTCACCAGGGCCGAGGCGTAGGGCTCGATGGTGCAGATCCAGTCGATGGCGCCCGCCTTGAAGGCTTCCACCGCCTCGGGCGTGTTGCCCATGTAGCGGACCTTCACGTCCTTGAAGGCGATGCCATTCTTCTTGAGGTAGTCGTAGGGCATGACCTCCAGCGTATCCATCTGGAAGGTGCCGAGCGTCTTGCCCTTGAGCTTCTGCGGCGAATCGAGGCCGGGACGGGCGACGATGGCGCAGCCCTCGACGCCGCCGCCGGCAACGATCTTGACCGGCGCGCCCTTGTCGTAGAGCGCCATGAAGCTCGTGTAGGGCATCAGGCCGACATCGACCTGGCCCATGCCGAGGAAGGTCACCATCTCGGCCGAGGTCGGCGTGTTGATGAACACCAGCTCCGTGCCGGCCGCCTTGGAGTACTGCCGCGAATGGGCAAGGAAGATGTTGAGGTTGCAGAAGCCGGAACCGTGAGTGGACTTCACCGGCGCACCGGCGTGGGCCACACCGCCCAGCAGGCCCATGCTGATGGTGGCGGCGGCGGTGCCCTTCAGGACGCGGCGCCGCGACGGTACGGCGGCACCCGTGAAGGTCATCTCCGAAAGCTTGGGAAAATGCGTACAGCCAATGCGATCACACATGACGGGGCCTCCTCGTCGAGCGGGTTTCTTGAAGTGGGATTGGCTTTGTCGGTATCCGGCTCCTGACGAACTCCCTGCCGGCTGCCGTGGTGAGACAACCGTCATTGAACTTGTCGGCACGCCAACCGAAGAGAACCGCTGATGCGGCCTGCGCTGCATAGAATCGTGCAAGCGCTGTGCCAGCCACGATGCGAGAGTCATGCTCCCCTCCCCCCGCTAGGGC
>JAEZHS010000457.1 GCA_023436825.1 Pseudomonadota bacterium
GTGCTCGACAAGGCCAAGGTGTTCGACTCGGTCGAGGCGGCGGTGGCCGATCTCGGCCGCGTGGTCGCGACCACGGCGCGCAACCGCGAGCTCAGCCAGCGCATCGTCACGCCGCGCCGCGCGGCCGCCGAGATGCGCGCCTGGACGGCCGGGGGCGACAAGGTCGGCATCCTGTTCGGGCCGGAGCGCACCGGGCTCACCAACGATGACATGGTGCAGGCCGACACCGCGCTCTCGATCCCGCTCAATCCGCAATTCTCCTCCCTCAACATCGCCCAGGCCGTCCTGCTGGTGGCCTATGAGTGGGCGATGGCGGAAGAGGATGCGCCGGCCGAACGCATGTCCGACCATTCGACGCGACCCGCCACCAAGGACGAATTGCAGAACCTGTTCGCCCATCTCGAGCGCGCGCTCGACCAGTCGGGTTTCCTGCGCCACAGGGCGATGCGGCCGACGATGGTGAACAACCTGCGCGCGCTGCTGCAGCGCACGGCGATGACCGAGCAGGAGGTCCGCACGTTCCACGGCGTCATCAAGTTTCTCGGCAAGCACAAGCACGACGAGGAGTAGCGGAGCGCGGTAAGACGAAGACCATGAGTGCTCAGGCCAACTGCGACGCCTGTGCAGCGGCCGCCGGCTGGGCGAGATCGCGCCCGCCTTCTGTTGGGAGCCTTGATGCCCTGCGCTCCGTGAAGGATGTAGTGTCGAACCGACACTTCATTCTTCATGGAGCCGAAATGTCCACGACTGCCAAGATCTCCTGGGTCGACGGCGCCCTGTTCGTCGCCGAAGGCGGCAGCGGCCACACCATCACCATGGACGGCGCGCCCGCCGACGGCGGCCGCAACCTCGCCTCGCGGCCGATGGAGGTGATGCTGATGGGCATGGGTGGCTGCACCGCAATCGACGTCGTCTCCATGCTGAAGAAGCAGCGCCAGGACATCGTCGGAGTGGAGGTGTCGCTGGTCGGCGAGCGGGCCGACGACTTCCCCAAGGTCTACACCTCGGTGAGAATGGTTTACACGGTGCGCGGCCGCAAACTGAATCGTGCGCTGATCGAACGGGCGGTCAGCCTGTCGGACGAGAAGTACTGCTCGGCCACGGCCATGTTCAAGAAAACCGCCCAAGTGACCCATGAAATCGTGCTGGTCGAGGTCTAAGTCATTGATTTAACGGCCATAACGGCTGCTTGACTAAGGCGCGGCCGACAGTATCTTCCCGGCCTTCTCCGGAGAACGTGGTTGCCGGCCCTTTCGGGCCTTCATCCCGCCCCAGCAAAGGCCCGTCGCAGACGGCGGGCGGCTGGATCAAGGCCTATCCGGACAACAGCGTCGCCAGGTCTTGAAACCTGGGCGCACAACGATGGAGCGATCGCGTGAGCAAGCGCGAGAATTCGAAGTACAAGATCGACCGCCGCCTCAGGGTCAACCTGTGGGGCCGTCCCAAGAGCCCGATCAACAAGCGTGAATACGGTCCCGGCCAGCACGGCCAGGGTCGCCAGAAGCCGACCGACTACCGCCTGCAGCTCATGGCCAAGCAGCGGCTCAAGGGCTACTACGGCTCGGTCTCGGAGCGCCAGCTGCGTCGCTATTATCTCGAGGCGGTGCGCCGCAAGGGCGATACCGGCGAGAACCTGGTGGAGATCCTGGAACGCCGGCTGGACGCCGTCGTCTACCGCATGAAGTTCGCCATCACCGTGTTCGCCAGCCGCCAGCTGGTGAGCCATGGTCACGTCAAAGTGAACGGCCGTCGGGTGAACATCGCGTCCTACCTCGTGAAGGACAACGATGTGATCGAGCTCACGGCCAAGGCCAAGGACATGGCCCGCGTGCTGGAAGCCACTCAGACCGCCGAGCGCGACGTGCCGGAATACGTCACCGTCGACCACAAGGACATGAAGGGCACCTATGTGCGCGGGCCCAAGCTCGCCGACGTGCCCTATCCGGTCCAGATGGAGCCTTCGCTGGTGGTCGAGTACTACAGCCGCTAAGTAAAGGTTGTGACCGGCCGAAAAGACGAAAACCCGCCCTATTGTGGCGGGTTTTTTGCTTTTAGAATTCGGGGGTAGCCGCTGGTTCTGGCTGTCCGGCGGCAAAGGTACCCCTTATAATCCCTCCAAGGGGCTGGGGATCTGGAGAGTCTGGGATGCGGATGGTCCGGGTGGCGGTTCTCGCTTTGATCGCGGTCGCGGTCGGCGGGGCCGCTTACGTCTATCGCGATAACGTCGCTCAAAAGCTGGGTCTTGGGGCGTTTGCAAGTGCGGCCGAAAAGGGAAGCGCGGCCAGTCCTGCAGCCTCGGCGCAGCCGCAGGGCAGGCGCGGCCGGCTGAACCCGGGCGGGCCGGTGCCGGTCGTCGTCACCAAGGTCGCCAAGAAACCGCTGCCGATCGTGATCGAAGCGGTCGGCACCGTGCAGGCGATCGCCTCGATCCAGATCAAGGCGCGCATCGACAGCCAGATCATGAAGGTCGGCGTCGAGGAAGGCGCCCTGGTCAAGGAGGGCGATCTTCTGTTCGAGCTCGATTCGCGCACGCTTCGTGCGCAGCTTGGCCAGATCGAGGCGCAGATCCGCAAGGACCAGGCGCAGGTCGCCCAGGCCAAGCGCGACGTGTCGCGCTACGAGGAGCTCCTGTCCAAGAACGCCGGCACGGTTGTCAACCGCGACACCGCCCAGACCGCGCTCAAGGCCGCCGAAGCCCAGCTCGAGGCCGACGAGGCCAGCAAGGCGAGCATCCTGACGCAGATCAGCTACACCGAGATCCGCGCGCCCGTGTCGGGCCGCATCGGCTCGATCTCGAGCAAGGCCGGCACCGTGGTCCGCGTCGGCGACAATACCGCGACCAGTGCGCTCGCCACCATCAACCAGGTCGATCCGATCTATGTGGCCTTCGCCGTGCCGCAGGTCTTCCTGCCGGATATCCGGGCTGCCATGGCCAAGGGCGAAGTCAAGGTCGTGGCCCTGATCGACGACAACCGCAAGCAGTCGGGCGCCATCGCGTTCATCGAGAACACCGTCGATCCGATGACCGGCACGGTGACGGCGAAGGCCCGTATCGGCAACGCGAACGAGGGCCTGTGGCCAGGCCAGTTCGTGAAGGTCGAGGTCATCCTCGGCATCGAACCCGAGGCGATCGCCGTTCCCGCGCCGGCGATCCAGCTCGGACCGCAGGGGCCGTATCTCTTCGTCGTCAAGGACGGTGCCGCCGAACTGCGCAATGTCGTGATCAAGCGCACGCAGAACGGCGAATCGGTGATCGGCAAAGGGCTCGAAGCCGGTGAACAGGTCGTGGTCGACGGTCAGCTTCGCCTGGTCAACGGGGCGAACGTCGGGATAAGGCCGGCTGCTCCCGATCCGTCCTCGACGGCTGTAGCGCCGCCCCGCGGATAGCGCGGCGGAGACCGGACATGCTTTCAGCCCTCTGCATCCGCCGCCCGGTCATGACCATTCTGGTGATGGCGAGCTTCGTCATCGCCGGCATCTTCGGCTACAAACAGCTGCCAGTCGCGGCCGTGCCGCGCGTCGACTTCCCGACCATCCAGGTGTCGGCGCAGCTCCCGGGCGCCAGCCCCGAGACGATGGCGGCGTCGGTCGCCACCATCCTCGAGCGCCAGTTCTCCACCATTGCCGGCGTGACGACGATGACCTCGACGTCGTCGCTCGGCAATACCTCGATCGTCCTGCAGTTCGACCTCAACCGCTCGATCGACGGCGCCGCCCTCGACGTGCAGTCGGCGATCTCCTCGGCGATGCGCCGCCTGCCGGCCGAGCTTCCGACACCGCCGTCCTTCCGCAAGGTCAATCCCGCCGACTTCCCGGTCATGTTCCTGGCGCTGCGCTCGAGCCAGGTCCGCCTGTCCGACGTCGACGCCTTCTCCAATCGCGCCATCCTGCCGCGCATCTCGACGCTGCCCGGCGTCGCCCAGGTGCTGATCTTCGGCACGCAGAAATACGCCGTGCGCGTGCGCGCCAACCTCGACCAGCTCGCGGTGCGCGGCCTCACGCTGCAGGAGCTGCAGAACGCCATCGTCAACGCCAACTCGAGCAAGCCGGTCGGCGCCATCGCCGATTCGCGGCAAAGCTCGATCCTCGACGCCACCGGGCCGATCAACAAGGCCGCCGACTACATGCCGGTGATCGTGACCTGGCAGAACGGCGCGCCGGTCCGCATCTCCGACGTCGCGACCGCCATCGACAGCGTCGAGAACGACAAGGTCGCGAGCTGGCTCGACGGCACGCGCGCCATCGTGCTCGCGGTCTATCGCCAGCCCGACGCCAATACCGTCGAAGTGGTCGACCGCGTGAAGGCGATGCTGCCGGCCATCCAGGCCGAGCTGCCGACAGGCGTCGACATCAGCGTCCTGAACGACCGCTCGATCCCGATCCGCCACGCCATCGAGGACGTGGAGTTCACCCTCGGCCTGGCCGGCCTGCTGGTCGTCATCGCGATCTATTTCTTCCTGCGCAGCTTCCGGGCGACGCTGATCCCGGCGATCGCCCTGCCGATCTCGGTCGTCGGCACCTTCGCGGGCATGTATCTGTGCGGCCATTCACTCGACAACATCTCGCTGCTGGCGCTGACCCTCGCCGTGGGCTTCGTCGTCGACGACGCCATCGTCATGCTGGAGAACATCGTCCGCCACATCGAGGCGGGCGAGAAGCCGATGGAAGCTGCCTTCAAGGGCTCCAAGGAAGTCGGCTTCACCATCATCTCCATGACCCTGTCGCTGGTCGCGGTGTTCATCCCGGTCCTGTTCATGGGCGGCGTGGTCGGCCGCATGTTCAACGAGTTCGGCCTGGTCATCAGCTTCGCCATCCTGATCTCAGGCGTGGTGTCGCTGACGTTGACGCCGATGCTGTGCTCCCGGCTGTTGAAGCCGATCGACCATCACGAGAAGCACAATTTCCTGCTGCGCTCCTTCGAATGGAGCTTCAACAAGGTCACGGAGGGCTATACCTGGGCGCTGCGGAGGACCGTGAAGCTGCCGCGCCTGGTGCTCGCCATCACGCTCGGCACTTTCGTGCTGACCGGGATCCTGTTCCAGGCGATTCCCAAGGGCTTCTTCCCGACCGAGGACATCGGCCAGATTTCGGCTTCGACGGTCGGTCCGGACGACGCCTCGTTCGATGCCATGGTGGCGCGGCAGGCCGCGCTCGCGGAGATCATCAAGCGCGACCCCGATGTCCTGCAAGTGATCTCCACGGTCGGCGGCGGAAATGCCGCCAACACCGTCAACTCGGGCCGCATATTCATCACCCTGCGCGAAAAGCCCGAGCGGACCGACAGCGTTCTGCAGGTGATCGCCCGACTGCGCCGTACGACCTCGACGGTCCCGGGCATCAACGTGTTCTACCAGCCGGTCCAGTCGATCAACATCACGACCACGCAGTCGCGCGCTCAGTACCAGTTCGGCATGCGCACCAGCAGTCTCGCCGAGCTGCGCGAATGGGCGCCCCGCATGGAAGAGCGCATGAAGCGCATTCCGACCATCACCGACGTGAACTCCGACCTGCAGGTCCGGGCGCGCTCTACGGTCATCGACATCGATCGCGACACGGCGTCCCGGCTCGGCCTGTCGGTCGACCAGATCCGGTTGCTGCTCTATTCGGCCTTCGGCACCCGGCAGGTATCGACGATCTATGCCTCCGACGACACCTACCAGGTCATCCTCGAGGCCGATCCTAAATATGCGGACACCAACGAGGTGCTGCGCCGCATGCAGATCCGTACGCCGAGCGGCGCCCTGGTGCCGCTCGACACCGTGGCCAAGCGCAGCGACAAGCCGACGTCGCTGACGGTGAACCACATCGCGCAGCTTCCGTCGGTGATCATCTCGTTCAACCTGATGCCCGGCATCGCGCTGGGCGAGGCGGTGCGCGACATTCAGGCCGCGGCCGCGGAAATCGGCATGCCGCCGTCGATCTCGACCAGTTTCGAGGGCAGCGCCCAGGTGTTCCAGCAGGCCGTTGCCAACCAGGGCATGCTGCTGTTCGCCGCCGTGCTGGTGATCTACATCATCCTCGGCATCCTCTACGAAAGCTTCATCCACCCGCTCACCATCCTGTCGGGCCTTCCGTCGGCGGGCATCGGCGCGCTCGCCATCCTGATGCTGTTCAACATGGATCTCAGCGTCATCGCCATGATCGGCGTCGTCATGCTGATCGGCATCGTCAAGAAGAACGCCATCATGATGGTCGACTTCGCGATCGAGCGCCGGGCGCAGGGCGCCACGGCCGAGCAGGCGATCGTCGAGGCGGCCCAGCTGCGCTTCCGGCCGATCATGATGACCACGACCTGCGCCCTCCTGGGCGCGCTGCCGATCGCGGTCGGCGCGGGCGCGGGCGCCGAGTTGCGCCAGCCGCTCGGCATCACCGTGGTGGGCGGTCTGATGGTGTCGCAGCTGCTCACGCTGTTCATCACGCCGGTGGTCTACATGTGGTTCGACAGGCTGGCCGGCATGAAGTTCAGCCCGCGCTGGCGCGGGCGGACCCGCGGCAGCGACGCACCGGCGACACCGGCCGAGTAAGCCTTTACCATAGTCGTCATGATCGACGACATCGGCGCCTTCGTTTCCGGCCCTCGCGTGCGCATCGAGGGCCGCGCCGGCGGACCTCTCATGGGCCTCACCTTCGCCGCCAAGGACCTGTTCGACGTGGCCGGCGTGCCCACGGGCGGCGGCAATCACGACTGGCCGACCGGCCGGCCGGTGCCGGCCCGGCATGCCTGGGCGGTGGAGACCCTGCTCGAGGCCGGCGCCACCCTGATCGGCAAGACCATCACCGACGAGGTTTCGCTCGGTATCCTGGGCGAGAACGCCTTCGACGGCACGCCCGTCAACACGCGGGCGCCCGGCCGTGTCCCGGGCGGCTCGTCGTCGGGATCGGCCGCCGCGGTGGCGGCGGGCTTGTGCGACACCGCACTCGGCACCGACACCGGCGGCTCGGTGCGCGTGCCGGCCAGCTTCTGCGGTCTCTACGGCATCCGCCCGACGCATGGTCGCATCGACGTCACCGGCATGATGCCGCAGGCGCCGACCTCCGACACGACCGGCTGGTTCGCCCGCGATGCCGAAACCTTTGCCCGAGTGTCGTCGGTGATGCTGGGGGGGGCGATCCCGGCCGCCTTGCCGACGCGCCTGGTCGTGGCGGTTGACGCCTTCGGTTTCGCCGACGCCGATGTCGGCGCCGCGCTTCAGCCCATGGTCGAGCGTCTGGCCACGCTAATCGGGTCGAGCCGCGAAGAGGTGATGGCACCGCCCGGCCTGTCGACGTGGGCGCGCGCCCAGCGCATGCTGCAGCCGGTCGAGGCCTACAACACGTTCAGGACTTGGCTCGACGAGCGCAACCCGCGCTTCGCCTTTTCCGTCGCCAGGGCCCTGGTGATGGGCTCGCTGGTGTCGCCGGCCGATCAGGCATGGGCGCAGTTGATGCGCCAGGAAGTTCGGGCGCGCATGGCGTACCTGCTGCCTGCCGGCACGATCCTCTGCCTGCCGACGACGCCGTTCCCCGCGCCGCCGGTCGGCCAGAAGCTGTCGGTGCTCGATCCGCTGCGCGATCGCATCACCTGCCTCTGTGCGCAGGGCGGACATGCCGGTCACCCGCAGGTCAGCCTCCCGGGCGCGACGGTTGACGGACTGCCGGTCGGTCTGTCGATCATCGGCCCGCGCGGCAGCGATGCGATGCTGGTGGCGGTGGCCAGGGCACTTGATGCGCAGGCTGGCTGATCGCTTTGCCGTGAAGGAGGTATCGTGGCGACCGAAAAGCAGAAGATGCTGGCGGGCGAGCTCTATATCGCGACCGGCGAGGAGCTGGCCGAAGACGCGCGGCGCGTCGCCGACTGGATGGATCGCTATAACGCCTCGATCGCCAGGACGCAGCGGGAGTACCGCACGCTCCTGCGCGAAATGCTGGCCGAGGTGGGCGAGGGCACGTACATCCGGCCGCCCTTTCATTGCGACTACGGCTACAACATCAGCCTGGGCAAGGGTGTCTTCCTGAACTTCAACTGCGTCGTCCTCGACGTGGTGAAGGTGACGATCGGCGACGGCACGCAGATCGGCCCAGGCGTGCAGATCCTGACGGCCGATCACCCACGCGATCCCGTCCAGCGTCGGGCCGGGCTGGAGTTCGGACGGCCGATCGTCATCGGAGCAAACGTTTGGATCGGCGCCGCCGCGGTCATCCTGCCCGGCGTGACCGTGGGCGACGACGCCATTATCGGCGCGGGCGCCATGGTGACACGCGATGTACGGGCGGGCGCCACGGTGGTAGGCAATCCCGCCAAGGAGAGAAAAGCGTGAGAGATCTGACGCCCAATATCCCGGAAGTCGTCGAGGAAGTCCGCGGATTGTTCGAGCGTTACGAGCAGGCGCTGATCGACAAGAATGTCGACGTGCTCGACGCGACTTTCTGGAACAGTCCGCACACCATCCGGCTCGCCAACTACGAGCACGGCTATGGCTTCGACCGGATCCATGCCCATCGCGTCGCCCGGCCGCCTGGGCCCGGCACCAAGGAGAAGCGATACCGGCTCGACATCGTGACGCTGGGCCACGACGTTGCCACGGTGACCCTAGTCTACAAGGTGCGCGATCGCGACATGGTCGGCCGGCAGAGCCAGACCTGGGTGAGATTTCCCGACGCCGGCTGGAAGGTCGTCATGGCCCACGTCTCCATGATCGACAAGGAACCGACCGTGTGAGGGAGTCATGAGCGTCTCCGACCAGAAGAAGGTCGACATCATCCCGGTCGACAACGACTGGGTGGCCAAGGGGGTGGAGGAGGCGCTGGAGCCGTCGCTGCCGATCGTCGATCCGCACCATCATCTCTGGCAGTGGCCCGGCAACGACTACATGTTCGCGGACCTGCTGGCCGATACTCGGAGCGGCCACAACATCGTCGCCACGGTGTTCGTCGATTGCCGGTCGATGTACCGCAAGCACGCTCCGAAGGAACTGCGCTGCATCGGCGAGACCGAGTTCGCCAACGGCGTGGCCGCCATGTCGGCCAGCGGCCTCTATGGCAACCTGCGCGCCTGCGCGTCCATCGTGAGCCATGTCGACCTGAGGCTGGGCGCTGGCGCGGGCGCGGTGTTCGACGCCCAGATCGCGGCGGGCAACGGCCGCTTCGCCGGCATCCGCTACCAGACCGCCCTCGACAGCGACCCTGAGATCCATGCGGCGCGCACCAAACCGACGCCGGGCCTGATGTCCGACAAGACCTGGCGCGAGGGCTTCGCCGAGCTCGCCAGGCGTGACCTCACCTTCGATGCCTGGGTCTATCATCCGCAGATTCCCGAAGTTGCCGACCTCGCCTCGGCGTTCCCCGATACCCGCATCGTGCTCGACCATGTCGGCGGACCGCTGGGCTACGCCTCCTACGCCAGCCGGCATGCCGAAGTCTTCGCCGCCTGGAAGGCGTCGATGGCGGAGCTGGCGCGGCGGCCCAACGTCACCGTGAAGGTGGGTGGGATGGGCATGCCCATGGGATGGTTCGATTTCTACAAACGGCCGACGCCGCCCACGTCGCAGGAGATGGCTGCCGCCTTCCGGCCCTGGGTCGAGACCTGCGTCGAGCTGTTCGGCGCCGAGCGTTGCATGTTCGAAAGCAACTTCCCGGTCGACAAGATCACGTCGGGGTACGGCGTGCTGTGGAATGCCTTCAAGCGCCTGACGGCGAAGGCGTCGCCCACGGAGAAGACTGCTCTGTTCTCTGGCACGGCGGCACGGGTGTATGGGTTGGCACTTGAGGGCTGACGGCTGGTGTGGCCGCTAGTCTAAAGGATGGCGCCGGCGGCCCTGAGCTTCTCGCGCAGGGTTGCAGGATCGAGTTGCGCCGCGGGCTGGTTTGAAGCAGCGAGCAGGGCGGCGGCGGTGCCGACGGCCTGGGCTACCGCTATTGCCGTCGGCATGACGCGGATCGCGCCATGCGCTTCGTGCGTTGCCGAGAGTCCCCGGCCGGCGACCAGCGCATTGTCGAGACCCTGCGGCACGGCGATGCGGTAGGGCAGGGCGTAGACGTGATCCGGGCCGAGCTCCTCGAAGGTGATGCTGGCGTCGCCGGTGTGGTGGACGTCGATCGGGTAGGCGCCGAGCGCCATGGTATCCGTGAACTCCGCCCCGCGGCGCAGGTCGTCGGCCGTCAGCGTGGCGTGACCGGCGATTCGGCGCGTCTCGCGGATGCCGAGCTGCGGGGCGAACGCAACCAGGCGGGCCTTGGCGCAGCCCGGCACGTTGGCGGCGATGAAGCGCGCCGCGGCCAGCGCCTGTCGGCGACCTTCGCGCTCGCCGTCTGACAGGGCAAACGGATCGCTGGCGTCGATGGCAAGCCGCGTGACGTTGAACCAGCCATCGTCGCAGCCCGGCACGCGACTGCAATGCAGCGCCGCTCGCGGCAATGCACCCTCGGCGACGCCGCGGGCTGCGAGCGCTGCCTTGGCTTCAGCACTCATCCCGTCGAAGGCGGCGAAGTCGATCGGGCCCAGCCGGAACATCATGGTCGCGGGCTGCAGGCTTTCGCCTTCGTCGAGGCCGAGGAACGGGGCGCCGGCGCGCGCCATCAGGTCGAGGTCGCCCGAGCTGTCGATGAAGAAGCGCGCCCGCACCTCGAGCAGGCCGCCCTTGGTCAGCACCGTCGCCGAGCCGACGGCGCGACCACGGCGCAAGACTTGGGCGAGCTGGCTGTGCAGCAGCACGCACACGCCGGCCTCGTGGGCCATCTCGTCGAGCACGACCTTGAGGATCTCGGGGGCGTATTCGACGCGGTCCATGCGATGGCCGGTCGACATGACGAAATGCCCGTGACCGCTGCTGCCGCCCATCGCCTCCAGGCGCTGCACGATCTCCTCGGCCAGCCCCGCGATCACGCGGCGCCCGGCCCGGGTCTCCCAGCCGACGAACTGGCCGACGGCGCCGGCGGTGGCGGCGCCACCCAGGAAGCCATGGCGTTCGAACAGCACGGTGCGCGCGCCTTGGCGGGCGGCGGCGATGGCGGCCACGGTTCCTGCCATTCCGCCGCCGCTGGCCAGAACGTCGCAATCGATGGGATTCATTTTGGAAACCGACCATACTCCGCCTCAAGGAAGAACGGGAGGCTTCAGGGTGTTCTCTGATCGCATGACGCGCCGCACGGCGCTCGCCGGCATGGCTGCGCTGTCGCTGGCGCCGGCTGCAAAGGCCCAGGACCTGACAAAGGCGTCGATCGCGCTGCTGAAACTGTCGTCGTCGGGGCCGATCTTCATCGCCCAGGAGAAGGGTTGGTTCAAGGAAGCGGGCCTCGATCTCACGATGAAGGACTTCCAGGCGGCGGCCCAGGTCCCCCTGGCCGTCGTCTCGGGTG
>JAEZHS010000566.1 GCA_023436825.1 Pseudomonadota bacterium
GCGTAGACCACCGGCGCGCCGCCGGCGACGGTGGGCACGAAGTAGGCGAGGGCGGCGACGATGAGGGCCGCGGGCGTGGCGAGGTGCTTCATCGCGCCGCCAGGCCGCGCGGCCGCGTCACCAGCACGATCAGCAGCAGCAGGAATGCCGCCGCCGTCGTGTAGGCCGGCGAGACCAGCGCGCCGAAGAGGGCGGTGAACATGCCGAGCCCGAAGCCGGCCAGGAGGCTGCCGCCGACGCTGCCGATGCCGCCCAGCACCACGACGACGAACGTCAGGATCACCTCGTCGAAGCCCATGCTGGTGAGGATGGGGCTGCGCGGCGCCACCAGGCCGGCGCCCAATGCCACGGCGGCGCATTCAAAGACGAAGACGCCGATATAGACCTGTGCGGCATTGATGCCGAAGAGCTGCGCCAGCTTTGGGTCTTCGGCAACCGAGCGCACCAGGGCGCCGAGGCGTGTGCGGTTCAGCACCAGCCACAACAGGCCGAACAGCAACAGCGTGCCGACCAGCGTCACCACGTCCTGCCAGGTGAACCAGATCTCGCCGAGGCGGATGCTGGCGGTCTGCAACGGGCTGACGAAGCGCTCGGGGTCGCCGCCGAAGATGCGCGCCGCGCCGCCGGTGAAGACGTAGCCGAAACCCAGGGTGACGATCATCAGGCTGGTCAGGTTCTGTTGCATGACCAGCGGCAGCATCATGGTCTGGAGCAGCACGCCCAGCAGGCCGAGCACCAGCACCGCGAGCGGCACGGCGACGAAGTAGCTTACGCCGAGCTTGGCCATTGCCGCCCAGGCCAGGAAGGCGCCCAGCATGTAGAGCTGGCCGTGGGCGAAGTTGACCAGCCGCGCGGCGCCCAGCAGCACTGTCCAGCCGATGGCGATCAGGGCGTAGCCCGAGCCTAGCACCAGGCCGTTGATGATCTGTTGCGCGAGGTTCATGCGCTCAGGCTTCCCAGATAGGCTTCGAGGATGCGCGGATCGTCCTTCATGGCGGCGGCGGCGCCCCTGGCGACGACATGTCCGCGCTCCAGCAGGTAGAGTTCGTCGACGATCTCCAGGGTCGCGCGCACGTTCTGCTCGACCAGCAGCAGCGACAGGCCGCGATCGACCAGGCCGCGCATGGTCGAGAGCAGGTCGTAGACCAGCCGCGGCGCCAGGCCGGCCGACGGCTCGTCGAGCAGCAGCACCTTGGGCGCGGCGCGCAGCGCGCGGCTCACCGCCACCATTTGGCGCTCGCCGCCCGACAGCATCCCGCCCTTGTGGCTGCGGCGCTCGGCGAGCCGCGGAAACAGATCGAAGATGTCGTCCATCGAGAAGACGTGCCGCCCGGTCGTGTCGGCAGGTGGCCGCACCAGGGCAAGGTTCTCCATCACCGTGAGGTCGGCGAAGATGCCCTTGCCCTCCGGCACCAGCACCAGCCCGCGCTCAGCACGGCGATGCGGCGGCAGCCCGTCCATCGATTCGCCGGCCAGCCGGACGCTGCCGCGCACCGTTGGCCGGCCGCGCGACCAACCGGCGAGCGCATTGATCAGCGTGCTCTTGCCCGCGCCGTTGGCGCCGACCATGCCGACCATGTGGCCGGCAGCGACCGTGACCTCGACGCCGTCGACGGCGACGTTGCCGCCGTAGCGCACCGAGATGCCGGAAGCTTCCAGCGCGTTGCCTGTTCCAAGGGGCGTCATGCCGCGCGTCCCAGATAGGCTTCGAGCACGGCCTCGTTGCGCTGCACCTCGGCCGGCGTGCCCTCGGCCAGCTTTCGGCCCTGGTCGATCACGACGATGCGGTCGGCGATCGCCATGATCAGGTCCATGTGATGCTCGATCACCACCACGGCGACGCCGCGCCGGCGCAGGTCCACCAGGAGATCGGCCAGGCGCTTCATGTCGCTGCCGCCGGTGCCGGCGGCCGGCTCGTCGATCAGCAGGGCACGGGCGCCGGAGCCGTACGCCAGCACGACCGACAGCAGGCGCTGCGTTCCGTACGCGATGTCGCCCGGCCGCTTGCCGTGTTCGTCCGGACCGATCCCGAACGACGACAGCAGTTCGGCCGCCGCCGCTTCGGCTTGCCGGCGCGTCGCCATCTCCTTCCACGGCAGCGCGATGGAGCGCGGCAGCGAGGTCGAGTGCTCGCGCAGCATCGCCGCCATGGCGTTCTCGAGCAGTGTCAGCTCGCCGAAGAAGGCGTTCTGCTGGAACGTCCGGCGCAGGCCGCGGCGCGCCAACTCGAAGGTCGGCAGGTCCGTGACGCGCTCGCCGGCGAGGAAGACCTCGCCCTCGCGCCGCACGGCATGCGTCACCGCGGCGAAGCACGAGCTCTTGCCGGCGCCGTTGGGACCGATGATGCCCAAGATCTCGCCGGCCGCGACCTGCCACGACATGTCGGCGAGCGCCGTCAGGGCGCCGTAGCGGACCGTCAGGCCACGGGCGGCGAGGAGCGGTTTGCCCGTCAACTACTTCAGGACCTCGATCTTGGCGGTCTTGCCGTCCGTGACCTTGAAGATGGTCGCCTTGTGCTTGGCCTGGCCGTTGGCTTCGAAGCTCACGTCGCCCAGAATCGTGCCGCCCACCGTCTTGCCGCGGATTGCTTCCGCCACGGCCTTGCGGTCGAGGCTCTTCACCGCATTGGCCGCCGTCGCCCACACTTCGAGCGACGCCGCGCCCAGGGCGGCGCCCTTGTCGGGCGCCTCCTTGTGCTCCTTCTTGTAGGCTTCGACGAACTCGAGGTTCTCCTTGATCTTGTCGAAGGGCGGCAGGTCGGGGAA
>JAEZHS010000569.1 GCA_023436825.1 Pseudomonadota bacterium
CTGCTGGGCTACCTCTCGAACGCCGGCGCCATCGTGCCGGTCATCGACGGCTTCTTCCGGCTGGTGATGGTATGGAATGTCGGCGTCAGCTTCGGCCTGATGGGCGGCGATGCGGCATTGCCGCCATGGGTGCTGTCGGGCGTGGCGATCGCCGTCTGCATCGGGCTTTTCCTGTGGCTGCGACGAACCGACCGACCGCACACGGCGTGGGGCATCGGCCTTGTCATGGGGGGCGCCATCGGCAATGTTATCGACCGCGCCCGGTGGGGAGCGGTGTTCGATTTCGCCGATTTCCATATTGGCCACTGGCATTGGCCGGCCTTCAACATCGCCGATTCGGCGATCGTTGTCGGCGTCGGCCTGATGCTCATCGATTCCCTCATCGGCGAAAAGCAACGCGCGCCCTGATGCAGCCATGATCAGCGAAGAAAACAACAAGACCGAAGGACGAACGATGCGACGGACGATCCTGACACCGGCAAGCCTCCTCACCCTCGCGGCCCTCGGTGTCGTCAGCCTCGGTGGCTGCAGTGCACTTGAAAATCTCGGCGGTAGCAAAAAGGTGTCGCCCGACGAGTTCAAGATCGTCTCGCACTCGCCGCTCACCATGCCGCCCAACGCCGAGCTCAGGCCGCCCAGGCCCGGCGAGCCCCGGCCGCAGGAAGTGACGCCGGCCGACCAGGCCAAGGAGGCGCTGTCGCCGGCGTTGGCCGCCCGCCCGCAGCGCAACCAGGTGATGACCGGCGCCGCCCAGGGCCCGGGCCGCACCAGCGCCGAGGCGGCCCTGGTGCAGAAGGCCGGTGGCGGCAACGCCGATCCCAACATCCGCAGCCGGGTCAACCAGGACACCAAGACCATCAACGACAGCGACAAGTCGTTCATCGACAGCCTGATCTTCTGGCAGGACACGCCACCTTCCGGCGTCGTCGTCGATCCGACCAAGGAGCAGCAGCGCATCCGCGACGCCCAGGCGGCCGGCCAGCCCGCCGCGGGCCAGACACCGACCATCAAGCGGCGTCAGCGCGGCCTGCTCGAAGGCCTCTTCTGAGCAGGGCGGCGATCTCGCGCCGCCGCGCCCTGCTCGGCGGCTCTTTGGTCGCGGGAATCGTCGCAGCCGGCACGCTCGCCGCGCCGTCGATCGCGCGCGCCAAGCTTTTTTCGGTCGAGCGGCGGAAGTCCGACTTCTTCACCCTGCCCAACGGGCTGCAGGTGGTGGTCCTGCCGTCGAGCCGTGCGCCGATCGTCAACCAGCTCGTGGTCTACAAGGTCGGCAGCGCCGACGAGGTCTACGGCAAGACCGGCATCGCCCATTTCCTCGAGCACATGATGTTCAAGGGCACGGGCACCGTCGGGCCGACCGAATTCTCGCGCATCGTCGCCAGGAACGGCGGGCGCGACAACGCCTATACCAGCTTCGACACCACCGGCTACTACCAGACGGTCGCGCCCGACCGGCTGGAGATGGTCATGCGCATGGAGGCCGACCGCATGACCAACCTGCGCATCACCGAGAAGGAACTGATCCCCGAGCGCCAGGTCGTGCTCGAGGAGCGCCGCATGCGCATCGAGAACTCGCCGGCGGCGCTGCTGGGCGAGGCGGTGCAGGAGCAGCTCTACGGCCGCCACAAGCCCTACGGCATGCCGATCTCGGGCTATGTCGATGACGTGAAGAGGCTCAACATCCACGATCTCGCGGCGTTCTATGCCAAGTGGTACATGCCCAACAACGCGATCCTGATCGTGGCCGGCGACACCACGGCCGAGCAGGTGCGCAAGCTCGCCGAGAAGCACTACGGACCGATCCCCCAGCGCAAGGTCGATCCGCGGCGCCGGCCGGGCGAGGGCGCGTCCGACCTGCCGCAGCGTGTCGCGCGCGCCGATGCACGCGTCGCCGAGCCGCGCTGGTCGCGCTACTATCTTGCGCCGTCCTACCACAAGGGCGAGAGCCAGTACGCCTATGCCCTGCAGGTGCTGGCGCGGCTGCTGGGCGGCAGCGAGACCAGCCGGCTGTGGAAGGCCCTGGTCGACGACCGCAAGCTGGCGCTGGCGGCATGGGCCTCCTACAGCCCGTCGAGTCTCGGTCTCACCTCCTTCGATCTCAGCGTCCATCCCGCGTCGGGCACGCCCATGGTCGAGATCGAGAGCGCGGTTGGCGGAATGCTGGGCAAGCTGCTCGACGACGGCGTCACGGCCGAGGAAGTCGAGCGGGCGCAGAATCAGCTACTGGCGGCCGCGATCTACTCGCAGGATTCGCTGCAGAGCGGTCCGCGCATCTACGGCGGCGCGCTCGGCGTCGGCGGCACGGTGGCCGATATCGACGCCTGGCCGCAGCGCATCAGCGCCGTCACGCCCGCCGCCGTGGTCGCGGCCGCCCGCCATGTCTGGCGCGCCGACGGGCTCGTGACCTCGGTGCTGACGCCGCAGGAAGGCATGCGGTGAGGCGGCTGGTGCGTGTCCTCGCCGCGCTGGTCGTGGCGGCCTTGGCGCTGCCCGCCGCCGCCGGCGCGGTCGACATCAAGACGGTGACCACGCCGGCGGGCATCAAGGCCTGGCTGGTGCAGGACAAGAGCGCCCCCGCCGTGTCGCTCGCCTTCTCCTTCGCCGGCGGCACCGCGTCGGATCCCGAGGGCCAACTGGGCGTCACCACCCTGATGGCGACGTTGCTCGCCGACGGTGCCGGAACGCTCACCTCGCAGGCCTTCCGGCAACGGCAGGAGGACGCCGCGGCATCGGTGAGCTTCAACGCCTCGCTCGATCGCCTGGGCGGCAGCCTGCGCGTGCTGTCGGCCAACCGCGAGGAAGGGTTCGAGCTGTTGCGGCTGGCGCTCACGCAACCGCGCTTCGACGCCGACATGATCGAGCAGCGGCGTGCCCAGACGATCGCTTCGATCAACCAAGCCAACCAGCGGCCCGGCTCGGTCGCCGCGCGCACGCTGATGCAGACCGAGTTCGCGGGCCATCCCTATGCCAACGATCCTGACGGCACGCCCGACGACCTGAGGAAGCTCTCGCAACAGAACATCAAGCAGCGCGCCCAGTCCCTGCTGATCCGCAACGGCCTAATCGTCGCCGCCGTGGGCGACATCGACGAGGCCGATCTCGCGCGCCTTCTCGACCGCGCCTTCGGCAGCCTGCCCGTCGGTACGCCGCCGCCTCTGCCGCCCGAGTGGAAGCCGCCGACCAAGGCGCGGACCGTGGTGGTCGAACGACCGGTGCCGCAGAGCACGGCCCTGCTGGCGCTGCCCGGTATCGCCCGCGACGATCCCGACTGGTACGCGGCGCTGATCATGAACCACATCCTGGGCGGCAGCGGCCAGCAGTCGCGCCTGTTCAGCGAGGTCCGCGAGAAGCGCGGGCTGGCCTACGGCGCCTCGTCGAGCCTGCGCGTCTACAAGCGCGCCGCGCTGCTCGTGATGTCGACGGCGTCGGCCAACGAGCGCGTCGCCGAGGCGCTGCGCGTGGTGAAGGCCGAGCTGGCGCGGCTCCGCGTCGACGGACCGACCGAGCAGGAGCTCGCCGACGCCAAGACCTATCTCGCCGGGGCGCTGGCGCTGTCGCTCGATTCGTCGGGCGCCATCGCGGGCCTGCTGCACTCCATGCAGGTCGATGGCCTGGCGCCCGACCATCTCACCAAGCGCACCGCGCTGATCACGGCGGTCAAGATCGACGATGTCCGCCGTCTTGCGCGTCGCCTGCTGCGCGACGACGTCCTGACGACGGTTGTCGTCGGCAAGCCGGTGGGCGTGACCGCAGATCCGTAAGTGCGCGATCTGCCCGCCAGTATCTTTCCCGAAGCCGGCGGGCGTAAGATGAGAATGCCATGAGCGCGCTACGCCGCCTTCCCTCGACTCTGGTCAACCGCATCGCCGCGGGCGAGGTGGTCGAGCGTCCGGCGAGCGCGGTCAAGGAGCTGGTCGAGAATGCGATCGACGCCGGTGCCCGTCGCATCGCCGTCGTCCTGAAGGAGGGCGGCCGTAGCTTCATCTCCGTGGTCGACGACGGCGTGGGCATGACGCGCGAGGAGATGGCCCTGGCCGTCGAGCGTCACTGCACTTCCAAGCTGCCCGACGATGACCTGAGCGACATCCGCACGCTCGGCTTCCGCGGCGAGGCGCTGCCGTCGATCGCCTCGGTCAGCCGCTTTGTCCTCACCTCGCGGCCGGCCGGCGCCGATGCCGCCTGGAGCCTCGACATCGAGGGCGGCGCCAAGGGCGAGCTGCGGCCGGCGGCGCATCCCGCCGGCACGCGCGTTGAGGTCCGCGATCTCTTCTTCGCCACGCCGGCGCGCCTGAAGTTCCTCAAAGAGCCGCGCACCGAATCGGGCCATGTCGCCGACGCGTTGCGACGGCTCGCCATGGCCCATCCCGCCATCGCCTTTCGCCTCGAAAGCGAGGAGCGCACGCTGGTCGACCTGCCGGCCGCCAATCCGTCGCTGCTCGACAGATCCAATGCACGGGGGCCCGACGCGGCGCGGCTGGAGCGGCTCGCGGCCATCATGGGCCGCGAGTTCGCCGACAATGCGGTGGCCATCGACGCCAACCGCGAGGGCTTCCGGTTGACGGGCTTCGCCGGCTTGCCGACGCTCAACCGGCCGACCGGCCAGCACCAGTATCTCTTCGTCAACGGCCGGCCGGTGCGCGACAAGCTCCTGGCCGGTGCGGTGCGCGGCGCCTACCAGGATTTTCTGGCGCGCGATCGCCATCCCATGGTGGCCTTGTTCCTCGAAGCGCCGACCGCGATGGTCGACGTCAACGTCCATCCGGCCAAGACCGAGGTGCGCTTCCGCGACGCCGGCATCGTGCGCGGCCTGATCGTGGGCGCACTGCGCACTGCGCTGTCGACCGCCGGCCACCGCGCCAGCACGACCGTGGCCGATGCGGCGCTCGGCGCGTTCCGGCCGCACACGGGCTATTCGATGCCGCTGCCGCTTGGAAGAGCGGGGGGCAACGGTCAAGGCGCGACGGTGCCGCGCGGCCTGGCTGAAGCGGCCATGCAGTTCATGTCACCGTTCGACGCGCCGTCGGCGCGCGTCGAGACCGCCGTCGAGGCGCCGAACGGCAACGGCCAGCATTATCCGCTGGGTGTTGCGCGCGCCCAGCTGCACGAGACCTACATCGTCGCCCAGACCGACCAGGGCGTGGTGATCGTCGACCAGCACGCCGCGCATGAGCGGCTGATGCACGAGCGCCTGAAGGACCAGTTGCAGGCCGACGGCGTGAAACGCCAGGCCCTGTTGCTGCCCGAGGTCGTCGAGATCGGCGAGGATGCCGCACGCCGCCTGGCGCAGCGCACCGCCGAGCTTGCCGAGATGGGCCTGGTGCTGGAGCCGTTCGGCTTGGGTGCAGTGGTCGTGCGCGAAACGCCCGCGGTGCTGGGCGAGGTCGACGTCCAGGGCTTGGTGCGCGATCTCGCCGACGAGCTCGCAGAGATGGGCGATCACCTGTCGCTCAAGGAGAAGATCGAGGAGGTCTGCGGCACGCTCGCCTGCTATACCTCGGTGCGTGCCGGCCGGCGGCTTACTGTCGAGGAGATGAACGCGCTGCTGCGGCAAATGGAGGCGACGCCGCACTCCGGCCAGTGCAATCACGGCCGGCCGACCTATGTAGAGCTGAAGTTGGCCGATATCGAGCGCCTGTTCGGAAGACGATGAAGCACATCCTGTTGCTGGCGTTCCTGCTGGCCGTGACCACCCAAATGTTTGGGACCCAGGCGCTTGGCCAGCCGGCGCCGACCTCGCCCCTCGACGGCCAATGGCGCGGCACGAGCGACGGCGGCTCGTGCAACGCGCCCCTCGACTTCGTCATCACCGTCGAGAACGGCTTCGTCGACGGCTCGGCCTACGACACCACGGCGCACGGTCCGGTGCCCAACCTCAAGAAGGCGCCGCCGCCCGCGCCGACGCCAAGCCTGTGGCAGATCCATGGGGTCGCCAGGCCGAGCGGCCCCTTTCCCCTGCTCGGCGTCGCCTCGGTGAAGGCGGCCGACCGCCGCGACGGTAAGTTCACAGGCCGCAGCGAAGGCGGCGGGCTGGTGATCAGCGAAAACAGCGGCTGCCGTCGCACCGCCCGTCTGGTCCGGGGCTGATAGTCGGCGACGCGAGGATCTGCAGATTCGGCAGCTCGATGAGGATCACGATAAAGTGTCGGCGTGGAAGCACTGCTGGCACTCGGGGGCAGCGACACAACGAATGGCGTGATCGCCGGTTCGACCCGCCACAGGTGGCCCTCTACGGAGCCCAAAAAGTCGCGAAAACGAAACTGTCGAAATGAACCCAAGTTATTGACTGTTTTACACTTCGGTTATAATATCGCGCTGTTGCGCTGCGTCCCGGCGCTCCTGCTCTTTGCATCGTCTGAGACCAAAAGACTGCCGCAGACATCGCGTGCGGGCAGAGTGGGTCTGTCACCCCGAGCGAAGCTGCAGGAAAGGTCCCTCTGCGCTCGGGATGACAGCGGGGGTGTATCGGACCTGTCCGAACGCCGATCAACCCCCTTGTGAGAAACTGCCAGAGCCCTTCATGGCGTTGACGGCGAGCAGCACGCCTCGGCCGGCACGCTTGGCGAACTTCGGGATCGCCGCGATCGTCTGCTGATCGGCGCGCATCTCCTCGAACTCACAATCGGGGAAGCCCGCCGCCGCGAGCGCGGCGCTGAACTCGGCGCGATCGTGCACATGGCTCGGCAGCGCAATGGTCACGCCATCACGCTCGAAGTGCGCGCCGATGCCGGTGGCCAGCATGTCGGGATGGATCTCGGCCACGAACAGGTGGCCGCCAGGGCGGATATGCCGCGCCGCCTGCGCGATGGTCGGCGCCACGCTGGCGGCATGCTCGAGCACCAGCGTGATGACGGCGAGATCGAAGTCGGCAGGCACGCCCGGCCAGTCGCCTTCGAGATCGACCTGCAGCAGGCGGACACGGCCCTGGGCGATCTGTCGGGTCAGACGTTCCTGCGCTCGCACCAGCATCGCCGACGAACCGTCGATCCCCACGGCCGATCTCGCGCCGCCGCCGACGGCACGGGCGAGCACGCGGCCGGTGCCGCAGCCGATGTCGAGCACGCGCGCGCCGGCAAACGGTAGCGGCCGCGAATCGAGAAACCGCTCGACCGCGGCGATCATCGGATTGTCGTAGGCGTCGTAGCTGTCGGCCCAGGCTGCATAGCCTTGCCGTACATCGGTCCTGATCAGCTCGCTTGGGCTCATGACGGTGCTCTCCCTTCGACAGCCTTCACCCGGCCGCATGAGGAGCACTGATTTCTCGTCGGTCTTGCCGACGGTCCGCCAGACGCGAGCGATCTAGCAGCGTGTTACCGGCGAGGCAAGCTAACCGCAGAGGATCTTTTCCTCGACGCCGGCCAGCAGGCGGAAGAAGGCGTCCTGCGGTTTTTCGAGCACGAACATCGCCTTGGCATCGAGCCCGAGATTGAGCCCGCGCAGCACGGCGCCGCTGACGCCATGCCCGACCACGACCGTGCGCGTGCCGGACGCGATGATGTCGGCCAGCATCTCGGCCGAGCGCCGGCGCAGTTCGGCGTGGGTCTCGCCACCGGGTGGGCAGTAGCCGTGCGGATCGGCGCGCCAATCGGCGAGGGCCGTGGGATGGGTGACCTCGATCTCCTTCCAGCTGAAGCCTTCCCACTGGCCGTAGCCCAGCTCGACCAGCCGCGGATCGTCGCGCCATTCGGCGGGATCGAGGCCAAGCTCGCGGCCGACGATCTCCGAGGTCTCGCGCACGCGGCCGAGCGGGCTGCGCAGGAAGATCGTCGGGCCGGGCGTGCGGGCGAGCTCGACCTTGAGCGTGCGACCCATCGCCAGAGCCTGGGCGCGGCCGCGCTCGGTGAGCGCCGAATCCTTGGTGCCCTGCATGCGCCGTTCGGTGTTCCACGCCGTCTCGCCATGACGCAGCATGTAGAGGGGAGCCTTGAGCGTCATGGCTTGCCTTGCAGGATCACGATCTTGGCGGCGCCATAGCGGCGCTCGTCGATCGCCGCGAAGCCCGCCGGCGGGACGATGTCCTCATTGTGCGCCAGCTCGACGGTGACGATGGCGCCGGGCGCCACCCAGCCCGCGGCGGCAAGCGCGGCGAGCGCCGGTGCGGCCTGGCCCGAGCGATAGGGCGGATCGAGGAAGACGAGATCGCAGGGCTCCCGACCGGGCGGCGGGCGCGTTGCGTCGGCGCGCACCACCCTGGCCGCGCCGGTCTCGCCCAATTTTCGCAGGTTCTCGCCGATCAACCGGATCGCGGTGGCATCGTTGTCGAGGAAGGGCGCGTGCGCGGCGCCGCGCGACAATGCCTCCAGCCCGAGCGCGCCCGAGCCGGCGAAGGCATCGAGCACGCGCACGTCGATCAGGGGCGAGGTGCCGTCGTCGCGCCAGTTGGCGTGCGCCAGGATGTTGAACAAAGCCTCGCGCGCGCGGCTCGCCGTTGGCCGGGTGCTCTGGCCTTCGGGCGCGGCGATGGTGCGGCCGCGATGCTTGCCGCCGACGATCTTCAGCATCAGTGCCGCCGTCGCTGAGATTTCGGCTTGGCCCAGCCGGCCTTGCGCGGCGGCGGCTTGACGCCCAGCAGACTGGCGAGCGCCTGCTGCGGCACTTCCTCGACCTGGTTGCGGTCGAGCTCGCCGAGATAGAAGGGGCCGAAAGCGATTCGGATCAGGCGCATCACCGGCAGGTCGAGATGGGCGAGCACGCGACGCACCTCGCGGTTCTTGCCTTCGGTGAGCGCGATCTCCAGCCAGGCATTGGTGCGCTGCTGGCGCTCGAGCTTGGCCTGGATGGCGCCGTAGCGCACGCCCTCGATCGTGATGCCCTTGGCCAGCGCCGCGAGCCGCGCCTCGTCGACCATGCCGTGGACGCGGGCGCGATAGCGGCGGGTCCAGCCGTTCGCCGGCAGCTCCAGTTGTCGCGCCAGCCCGCCGTCGTTGGTGAGCAACAACAGGCCCTCCGACATGAAGTCGAGCCGGCCCACCGTGACGACGCGCGGCATGCCCTTGGGCAGCGAATCGAAGATGGTCGGCCGGCCCTGCGGATCGCGCGCCGTCACCAGCTCGCCGGTGGGCTTGTGGTAGCGCCACAGGCGCGCGCGGTCGGCGTCGGGCAGGGGCTTGCCGTCGACTTCGATGCGGCTTGCGTCGGTGACGGTGAAGGCGGGCGTGTCGAGCACCTTGCCGTCGACCTTGACGCGGCCGGCGGCAATCCAGCGCTCAGCGTCGCGCCGCGAGCAGAGGCCCGCGCGCGCCAGCCGCTTGGCTATTCTTTCAGGTTCGCTCACTTCGTCGCTGCCGCTCCCAGGAAGGCGCGA
Organism: Pseudomonadota bacterium; assembly: GCA_023436825.1. The sequence continues at coordinate 9,302 of JAEZHS010000569.1, forward strand.
AAGAGTCTGGCGTCGCCCTCGGAGATCAGGAATTCGGGATGCCACTGCACGCCGATGCAGAAGCGATAGCCCGGCGCTTCGATGCCCTCGATGACGCCGTCGGGCGCGGTGGCGTTCACGACGATGCCGGCCGGCGCGTCGGCCGCTGCCTGGTGATGGGCGCTGTTCACCTGCAGCTCGTCGGCGCCGACGATGCCGTGCAATTGCGTGCCCTTGGCGACCTTCACCGTGTGGCCGGGCTCGTTGCGCGGATTGGGCTGCTCGTGCGCCAGCGCCTCGGCGATGGCGTCGGGAATGTGCTGGATCAGCTTGCCGCCCAGCACGACATGCAGGAGCTGCTGGCCGCCGCAGATCCCCAGCACCGGCTTGTTCCGGTCGAGCGCCCCCTTGGTGACGGCGAACTCGAAGGCGGTGCGGCGGTCCTTGGTGATGACCGTCGCGTGCTTCGCACCGCCGCCGTAGTACGAGGGATCGACGTCGAAGGCGCCGCCGGTCACGACCAGGGCATCGATGCGCTCGAGATAGTCGTCGACGCGGCCGGGCTCGTGCGGCAGGGCGACCGCGAGGCCGCCCGCGGCGTCGATGGCGTCGAGGTAGTTCTGGCGCAGCGCATACCAGGGAAACTTGGAGTAACCGCCGGGCTTTTCCGCATCCAGCGTGACTCCGATCAGGGGACGGGGCATGCGCTCAGTTTAACATGTCGTCCTGAGCGAACCTACGACTTCGCCGTGATGTTCCTCGGCACGTCCTTGAACGGCCTGGTGGTGTCGACGCTGGGCTCCTTTGGCATCTTGAGCACGCGCTCGGAGATGATGTTGCGCTGGATCTCGTCGGTGCCGCCGGCGATCGAGGTGGCCGGCACGGAGACCAGGATCTCGGCGATGACACCACCCATCGGGCTGTCCTCGCCGGTCAGCAGGGCATCGGCGCCCGACAGATAGGTGTGCACCCGCGCCGCCTGGCGCGCGACGTGGCTCGACACCAGCTTGCCGAGCGAGCCTTCCGGCCCCTGCGGCTTGCCCTGCTCCTGCGCCGCCCGCGCGCGCCGCGCCGTCCATTCGGCCGCCTTGGACATGATCAGGAGCCTGGCGATCTCCTGGCGGATCACCGGATCCTTGATCTTGCCCGTGGCCTTCGCGCGCTCCATCACCAGGTCGACGCGGCCCGCCCGCTGCGGATACCACTTGTAGGGCTCCATGGTGGAGGCGATCTCGGCCTTCTCCTCCTCGTAGATGCGGCCCTTGCGGTTGGAGGCTTGCGCCCAGCTGCGCAGCCCGTCGGCGCCGCGGCGCTCATGCATCAGTGTCGTGGTGGCGACCGTCCAGCCGTCGCCGACGTCGCACACCATCATCTCGGGCTCGACCATGGCGTCGGTGAAGAACACCTGGTTGAACGAGGCGTGTCCGTTCATCTGCTTCAGGGGATGCACCTGAACGCCGGGCTGCTTCATGTCGAGGATGAAGTAGGCGAGGCCCTTGTGCTTCGGGACATCCCAGTTGGCGCGGGCCAGCAGCAGCCCCCAATGCGCCTTGTGGGCGCTGGTGGTCCAAACCTTCTGACCGTTGATCACCCACTTGTTGCCGCGGCGGTCGGCTCGCGTCACGGCGCCGGCCATGTCCGAGCCGCTGCCCGGCTCGCTGAACAGCTGGCACCAGGTGTCCTCGCCGGTGAGGATGCGGCGCAGGAACTTCTCCTTATGCAGGTCGGTGCCGTGGTCGAGGATGGTCGCGGCGGCGAGCGTGCGGATGCCGGCCTTGGCGACGCCGACGGCGCCGATGCGCGCGAACTCCTCGTCGACGATGGCATTGAAGCGCACCGGTAGGCCGCGGCCATACCATTGCTTGGGATAATGCGGCGCGCCCCAGCCGGATTCGATCAGCTTGGTGCGCCATTCCACCAAGCCGAAGTCGGGGTTCCAGTTGGCTTCGAGCCAGGCCCGCACTTCGGCGCGGACGGAGCTTTCGGTCGGTTCGCTCATGGTTGCTTCGCTCATGGTCGGCCTCAGTGCTTCCAGTGCTGCATCATGAGTTCGCGATGCTGGTTGGCATCGCCGAACAGGATCTCGCTGCTTTTGGCCCGCTTGAACCAGAGATGCGTGTCGTTGTCCCAAGTGAAGCCGATGCCGCCATGCATCTGCACCGCATGGATGGCCGTCTGCAGGTAGGCCTCGGCGGCACAGGCTTTCGCGAGCGAAGCGAGGGCGGGCAATTCGTCATCGCCTTCGTCGAGCGCCGCGGCGGCGTAGTAGGCGGCGGACTTGGCGAGCTCGACATCGACCAGCATGTCGGCCGCCTTGTTCTTGGTGGTCTGGAACGAGGCGATCGAGCGGCCGAACTGCATGCGCATCTTGGTGTAGTCGAGCGCGTCCTCGCGCAGGCGCTCGGCGCCGCCCACCATCTCGTTGGCGAGCAGGATGGCGGCCTGCTGCATCGTTCTTGCGAGCGGCGCCGCGCCGGCGCCGGCCTCGCCCAACAGCTTGGCTTCGACCGAGTTGAAGGTGAACCGCGCGAGCTTGCGCGTCTCGTCCATTGTCTTGAGCCGCTTGCGCTCAAGACCGGGCGAATTGCCGTCGACGATGAAGAACGACAGCCCATCCTCGCCCTGCGAGCCCGGGCGGCGGGCCACGACGACAATCAGGTCGGCGGTATGGCCGTCAAGCACGAAGCTCTTGATGCCCTCCAGCCGCCAGGCCGCGCCCGACTGCGTGGCCGTCGTGGCCACACCCTCGGCATCGTTGCGTCCGTCGTCTTCGGAGATGGCGAGCGTGGCGGTCTTCTCTCCGGATGCGATGGCGGGCAGCAACGCCTGCTTCTGCTCTTCGCTGCCGGCATTGAGGATGGCGTTGGCCGCCAGCGCCGTCGACAGGAACGGCGCGCACAGGAGCCCGCGGCCCATTTCCTCGAGCACGATCGCGAGATCGGTCTGGCCGAAGCCCGCGCCGCCGTAGGCTTCGGGAATCTGGATGGCGGTGAGACCAAGCTCCTGGTTCAGCTTCTGCCAGCCGTCGCGTTCGAAGCCCTGGTCGGTCGCCATCAGGCCGCGCACCTCCTTGGTCTGCGAGCGCGCTTCGAGCGCGCGCCGCAGGCTGGTACGGAACTCCTCCTGCTCCGGCGTGAAGCTGAAGCGCATGACATACTCCTCCCGACCCGATGTTGGCGCTATTTTCCCTCTTATGACCGGCCCGACAAGAGCATCGCCCATGGAGCGCGCGCTCCGCGAAG